>NZ_JBEPLH010000021.1:0-138392 GCF_040545135.1 Burkholderia sp. 572
ACCTTCGAGCGCAGCTTCGACAGGTTCGTCTTCTTGTCGCCGACCGACTGGCCGTTCACGAGGATCTCGCCCTGCTGGAACGGCTCGAGACCGTTCACGGTCTTGATCAGCGTCGACTTGCCGGAACCCGACGGGCCGCACACGACGACCACTTCGCCTTTCTTGACCTCGGTCGTGCAGTCGGTGAGGACCTGAAACTGGCCGTACCACTTCGAAACGTTCTTGATGGAAATCATCTTGTGACCTTTTTCTGGAGACCCTTGACGAGAGCAGACGCCAACGAGCAAATCACGAAATAACATGCGCCGGCGAACAGGACCATCTCGACGGTCGTGCCGTCGCGATCGCCGATGTTGGCGGCCGTGCGGAAGAAGTCCGCGAGGCTGATCACGTACACGAGCGACGTATCCTGGAACAGGACGATCGCCTGCGTGAGCAGCAGCGGCACCATCGCGCGGAACGCCTGCGGCAGGATCACGAGGCGCATCGCCTGCGCGTAGTTCATGCCGAGCGCGAACGCGGCGTTCACCTGCCCGCGCGGCACCGCCTGGATACCGGCGCGGATGATCTCGGAATAATACGCGGCTTCGAACAGCGAGAACGCGACCATCGCCGATGCAAGCCGGATGTCGATCGTCGGCGACAGCCCGAGCACGCCCTGCAGCACCTGCGGCACGATCAGGAAGAACCACAGCAGCACCATCACGAGCGGGATCGAGCGGAACACCGTCACGTACGCCTTCGCGAACCACGCGAGCGGCTTCACGCCGGACAGCCGCAGCAGCGCCAGCAGCGTGCCCCAGACGATGCCGACGACGATCGCGATCAGCGTGATCTTGAACGTGACGATCGCGCCCGTCCACAGCGTCGGTATCGCGCCGGGAATACTACTCCAGTCGAACTGATGCATCACTTGCCTCCGATATAGCCGGGCAGCCGCGTGCGGCCTTCGATCCAGCGCATGAACGCCATCACGACGAGGTTGATGATCACGTAGGCGAGCGTCACCGCGATGAAGGATTCATACGTCTGCGCGGTGTAGTCGACGAGCTGGCGCGCTTGCGCGGACAGGTCGAGCAGGCCGATCGTCGACGCGACCGCGGAGTTCTTGAAGATATTCAGGAATTCCGACGTAAGCGGCGGCACGATGATCCGGTACGCGACGGGCAGCAGCACATAGCGGTACGTCTGCCATTGCGTGAAGCCCATCGCGAGGCCGGCGGCGCGCTGGCCCTTCGGCAGCGCGTTGATCCCCGAGCGCACCTGTTCGCACACGCGCGCGCCCGTGAACAGGCCGAGACAGATGATCGACGCGGTGAAGAACTGCGTGGTGGGCGGCAACTGCTTGATCCAGGTGCCGATCGACGCGGGCAGCAGCTCGGGTATCACGAGATACCAGACGAAGAACTGCACGATCAGCGGAATGTTCCGGAAGATCGACACGTACACGGTGCCGATCGCGGACAGCCATTTGTTCGGCACGGTGCGCAGCACGCCGAACAGCGACCCGACGATCAGCGCGATGACCCAGGCGACGAGCGACACTTCGATCGTCACCCAGAAACCGGACATCAGCCATCCGAAATAAGTCGTCGGCTCGCCGGTCGACACGGGGCTCAGGAAGATGCCCCAGTTCCAGTGGTAAGACATGGGCAAGACTCCAGCAAAAAGAGACGGAAGAAGCGTGGCCTCTTCCGTCTCATTAGCGTCATTTCTGCATCAACGGCCGTGCGGTCAGTCGAGCGCCTTGTCGTTCGGGTTCGCGTACAGCTTCTTCATCGAATCGGACAGCGGGAAGTTCAGGTTCAGCCCCTTCGGCGGGATCGGGTTCTCGAACCACTTCGCGTAGATCTTCGCGGCTTCGCCCGACTTCTCGACTTGCGAGATCGCGTCGTCGACGACCTTCTTGAAGTCCGCATCGCCCTTGCGCATCATGCAGCCGTACGCTTCTTCCGATTGCGGCGTGCCGACGATCACCCACTCGCCCGGCTGCTTCGCCTTCGCGCGCTCGCCTGCGAGCAGCGCGTCATCCATCATGAACGCGACCGCGCGGCCCGATTCCAGCGTGTTGAAGGAATCGCCGTGATCCTTCGCGCTGATGATGTTCATGCCGAGTTGCTTGTCGTTGTTCATCTTGCGCAGCAGGCGCTCCGACGTCGTGCCGGCAGTCGTCACGACCGTCTTGCCCTTCAGGTCGGCGAAATCCTTGACGCCCGAATCCTTCTTCGTCATCAGGCGCGTGCCGATCACGAAGATCGTGTCGGAGAACGCGGCCTGCTGCTGACGCTCGGTGTTGTTGGTCGTCGAGCCGCACTCGATGTCCACCGTGCCGTTCTGCACGAGCGGGATGCGGTTCTGCGACGTGACCGGGATGTTCTTGACCTGCAGGTTCGGCAGGTTCAGCTTCTTCTTCACCGCGTCGACCACCTTCAGCTGGAATTCGCGCGAATAGCCGACAACCTGCTGGTTCTGGTCGTAGTAGGAGAACGGAATCGACGATTCGCGGTGGCCCAGCGAGATCACGCCCGTGTCCTTGATCTTCTTCAGCGTGCCCGTCTCCTGAGCATGCGCGCCGCTTGCGAACGCGCAAAGCGCCGCGACCATCAGGACTGCCTTTTGGTATTTCATTTTGGTCATCTCCTTGGCTAAAACCCGCGCCAGTGTATCAAAGTAATATTTTTGAAAGTACTGTTGTTTACCGCACGTCGCAGCGCCCCTGACAAAGCCTTCCTCCCGGCTCCAGGCGCCCCGAATGCGCGCGCGGGCGATGCCGGATTCGGCACCGCCCGCGAGGGTTCATATCCGCAACCGGGTGGATTGCGTCATGAATGGATCATAGTCAATGATCAGGGGTAGAGGCCACGCATTTCGCGCGCCATCAGGATGCGCTTGCACGCCACGATGAACGCCGCCGTACGCACCGACACCTTGTGCTCTTCCGCGACCGCCCACACGCCGGAGAACGCTTCGCGCATCACGCGCTCGAGACGGTGGTTGATCTCGTCTTCCGTCCAGAAGAAGCTCGAGAAATCCTGCACCCACTCGAAGTACGACACGGTCACGCCGCCCGCATTCGCGATCACGTCGGGGATCACGAGCACGCCGTTCGCGGTCAGGATGTCGTCCGCCGCCGTCGTCGTCGGGCCGTTCGCGCCTTCGACGATGATCTTCGTGCGGATCTTCGCCGCGTTCTTCTCGGTGATCTGGTTTTCCAGTGCCGCCGGGATCAGGATGTCGGTTTCGACCGTCCAGAACTCGTCGTTCGGCATCGGCTCCGCGCCTTCGAAGCCCGCGACGCCGCCCGTGCGGGCAACGTGGTCGAGCAGCTTGTTCGAATCGAGGCCGGCCGGCTGGTAGATCGTGCCCGTGTGATCCTGCACCGCGATCACCTTCGAACCCGCTTCCTGGAACAGCTTCGCCGCGATGCCGCCGACGTTGCCGAAGCCCTGCACCGCGACGCGTGCGCCTTCGATTTCCAGGCCCTTCTTCTTCGCCGCTTCGGAGCCGACGACGAACACGCCGCGGCCCGTTGCTTCCTTGCGGCCGAGCGATCCGCCGAGCGCGATCGGCTTGCCGGTCACGACGCCGGTCGACGTCTGGCCCTGGTTCATCGAGTACGTGTCCATCATCCACGCCATCACCTGTTCGTTGGTGTTGACGTCCGGTGCCGGAATGTCGGTGTTCGGGCCGATGATGATGCCGATTTCGCTGGTGTAGCGGCGCGTGACGCGCTCGAGCTCACCACGCGACAGCTTGCGCGGGTCGACGCGGATGCCGCCCTTCGCGCCGCCGTACGGCACGTTCACTGCTGCGTTCTTCACGGACATCCATGCCGACAGCGCCATCACTTCCGACAGCGTCACGTCCTGGTGGTAGCGCACGCCGCCCTTGCCCGGGCCGCGCGACACGTTGTGCTGCACGCGATAGCCTTCGAAGTGCGCGACGGTACCGTTGTCGAGCTCGATGGGGCAGTCGACGATCAGGATACGCTTCGGACGCTTCAGCGTTTCGAGCCAGCGCGACAGCGAGCCGAGGTACGGTGCGACGCGATCGACCTGCTGAAGGTAGTTGCCCCACGGGCCGAGATCGTCGGCGTGCAGGTAGGACGGGATGGACTGCTGTTGCGAAGACATGGATGCTCCAACGTTCAACGAAGTGCGCACATTGTCGAAAAACCCGTTTTTTTTATCCAATGCCGTTTGCTTATTCGATTATGCGTTTCTTGCATGATCGCGATTTTTCGCAAATCTGCGGTCGATTTGCGCAAGAACGCCCGCGATCGGCCGTGCATCGCGTGCTCGAAAAATCGTGTTGCGCGGGCGCAGGCCGGCCGCCGGGCGGGTGCCCGACTGGCGCCGCAAGCCCGACGACAGCCGGCCGGGCCGGACGATCGACGGTTAACCGCCCACGGTTAACCCGCGGATTCGCGCAGTTCGTCGCGCACGACGTCCCACAACGCACGCACGAGCTTCTGTCGTGGATCGTCGCCCTGCAGCGCGAGCTTGTCGCAGTACAGCCGGATCTCCATCGTCAGCGTGAACGGATGCGCGCCGCCGCGCACCGACCGGTCGAGCCGGATCAGGCGGCCGCCCGCCACCGCATCCTCGACCGCGCTGTGCGGCAAGAACGCGACGCCGTGGCCCGCGAGCGCCATCGCCTTCAGCCCTTCGGCCATGTCGGTTTCATAGACGCGATCGAGGAACAGCGGCGTCGACGCATTCGCGACGATGACCTCCGTCATCCGGCCGAGATACGCGTTCGGCGTATATGACAGGTACGGCACGCGCGCGTCGGCCGTGCCGGGCAGCGTATAGCGCGGCCGCCCCGCGCGGCCCGGCGCCGAGAACGGGCTGATCGGCTCGCTGCCGAGGATCAGCATGTCGTAGCGCGCCGGGTCGAGCGCGACGGGGTGGCTCGGGTGGTGGTAGCCCATCACGAGATCGCAGCCGCCCTCGACGAGCGACAGCACCGCATCGTGCACGTTCAGCGCGCGCAGCCGCGTGTGAACCTGGCCCATCTTCGCCTCGATCCGCTGCAGCCAGCGCGGGAAATACGTGAGCGACAGCGTGTGCGGCACCGCGAACTCGATCGTCGGCACCGGCGCGCCGACGTGGCCGCGCAGCAGCGTGCGCGCCTCGTGCGCCTGCGACAGCATCGTCAGCGCCTGCTCGTAGAAGATCTGCCCGGCCTGCGTCAGCCGCGTCGGATAGACCGAACGATCGATCAATTCGGTCGCGAGCCATGCCTCAAGCGCCTGGATGCGCCGCGAAAACGCCGGCTGCGACACGTGCCGCAGCTCGGCGGACCGGCTAAAGCTGCGCGTTTCCGCGAGCGAAACGAAGTCTTCGAGCCATTTCAGTTCCATGCAGGCGGGCGCGGCGGGCGGCGGTCGGGAAGAAGCCTGCATTCTACCGGCGGGCGGGCCCGGCCGGCGGCCGCGCAAGCGGCCCGGCGCGCTGCCGGATGCGGGCGCCGGCATGGCGTCGGCACGCGGCGGCGGCAGCTCGCCGGGCGCGGCCGGAATCGTCCCGCGCCGATGGTAAAATGCCGGATTCTCCCTCCTCGCTCGACCCGGCCCTCAAAGCCCGCCCGATCATGTCCGACACTCGTCCCGATACGCTTTTCGCCCTCACCGCGCTCTCGCCCATCGACGGCCGCTACGCCAGCAAGACCGAAGCGCTGCGCGACTGGCTCTCCGAAGCCGCCTTCATGCGCCACCGTGTCACCGTCGAGGTGCACTGGCTGATCGCGCTGTCGCGCGCCGGCTTCGCGGAAGTCCCGCGCTTCTCGGAAGCCTCCGAGCAGTTCCTGCTGCAGCTCGCCGAGCGCTTCACCGCCCACGACGCCGCGCGCATCAAGGAAATCGAGCGCGTGACGAACCACGACGTGAAGGCCGTCGAATACTGGCTGAAGGAATCGGTGAAGGGCCAGGAAGAACTCGAAAAGGCCAGCGAATTCATCCACTTCGCGTGCACGTCCGAGGACATCAACAACACGTCGCACGGGATGATGCTCGCCGGCGCGCGCACGCACGTAATCGTGCCGGCGCTGCGCACGGTCCACCAGCGCCTCGTCGCGCTCGCGCACGCGCTGGCCGACCAGCCGATGCTGTCGCGCACGCACGGCCAGCCGGCCAGCCCGACGACGCTCGGCAAGGAACTCGCGAACGTCGCGGCCCGTCTCGACCGCGCGATCGCGCGCATCGAGAAGGTCGAGATCCTCGGCAAGATGAACGGCGCGGTCGGCAACTTCAACGCGCACCTGTCCGCGTATCCGGAATTCGACTGGGAAGCGTTCTCGCGCGACGTGATCGAGAACCGCCTGAAGCTCACGTTCAACCCGTACACGATCCAGATCGAGCCGCACGACTACATGGCCGAGCTGTTCGACGCGGTCGCACGCGCGAACACGATCCTGCTCGACCTCGACCGCGACGTGTGGGGCTACATCTCGGTCGGCTACTTCAAGCAGAAGACGAAGGCCGGCGAGATCGGCTCGTCGACGATGCCGCACAAGGTCAACCCGATCGACTTCGAGAACTCGGAAGGCAACCTCGGCCTCGCGAACGCGACACTGCGCCACCTCGCCGACAAGCTGCCGGTGTCGCGCTGGCAGCGCGACCTGACCGACTCGACGGTACTGCGCAACATGGGCGTCGCGCTCGGCTACTCGCTGCTCGCATACGACTCGCTGATCCGCGGCCTCGACAAGCTCGAAGTGAACCCGCAGCGCCTGAACGAAGATCTCGACAACTGCTGGGAAGTGCTCGCCGAGCCGGTGCAGACGGTGATGCGCCGCTACGGCATCGAGAACCCGTACGAGCAGCTGAAGGAACTGACGCGCGGCAAGGGCATCACGCGCGAAGCGCTGCAGGAATTCGTCGGCACGCTCGCGATTCCGCAGGACGCGAAGGATCGCCTGCTCGCGATGACGCCTGCGTCGTACATCGGCAAGGCCGTCGAACTCGCGAAGCGGATCGCGTAAGCGCCCGTCTCCGTACGTAAAAAAAGCCCGATGCGAGCAATCGCATCGGGCTTTTTCATGGCGTGCCGCGTCCGCTCAGAACGAAATCATCCGCCCCGGATTGAGCGCGCTCATCACGCTCATCGCAGCCTTCGCGGCCGGGATCGCGATCGGCGACAACTGGCGGCCGAGCGGAATCGCGCGATGGTCGATGCCGGTCAGCATCGAGAAATCGTCGTTGCGTCCGACGAAATCGTCGCAGATCGCCTTGCCGATCCGCACCGTCTGCGCGACGCCGTGGCCGCTCCAGCCCTGCACCATGTACATCGGCACGCGGCCGTCGGTCTTGCGGCTGTCGGTCGCGCCGTTCAGCGTGAAGTCGCTGACGCCGCTCCAGCAATAATCGAGCGCGAACTGGCCGTCGACCTGCGGGAACACCGTGTTCAGCCGCGTCAGCAGATACGCGTTGACGTCGGGCTGCGCCCAGCACGTGCCGGTGCCCTGCCCGCCGAACAGCAGGCGGTTGCCGCGTACCGGCCGGTAGTAGTCGATCTGGAACTGCGTGTCGTACACGGGCATGCCGGCCGGCATCAGCGTCGCGACGTCGACGTCGAGCGGCGCCGTCACGCTCACATAGGTAAAGAACGGCACGGTCGTCGCGGCGCCGTCGTCGAGCAGCCGGAACGTCGTGTTGTGCAGCGCGAGCACGACGCCCTTGCGTGCGGTGATCGTGCCGCCCGGCGTCGTCGCGACGACGCCCGCGGGCGTCTCGTCGAGCTCGAGTACCTCGGTGCCTTCGTACAGCGTGCCGCCGTTAAGGCGGAAACCGTGGACGAGCCCGCGCACCAGTGCGAGCGGATGGATCTGCCCGCCGATCGCATCGATCGCCGCGCCGTGGTACAGCCCCGAACGCACGTATTCGTCGTGCAACTGATGGCGGCCGACGAGCGTCACGCCCGCGTCGCCGAGATGACGGCGCGCATCCGCGCCGTCCAGCAGCGCACTCATGTGGCCGGGGTGGACGGCCGCCGTGATGTGCCCGCGTTTGCGGTCAAGCTCGAGCGCGTAACGCGCACCGATCGTATCGATCAGGTCCATCGATTCGGCCGACGCGAAGCGCCACAGCCGCTTCGCGTCGTCGTGCGACAGGTGGTCGATCATGTCGGCCGCTTCCCAGCGCGCGAGGCCGGGCGTCAGTTGCCCACCGTTGCGGCCCGATGCGGCCGAGCCGACGTGGTGCTTGTCGACGAGGATCGTGTCGACGCCCGCTTCGGCGAGATGCAGTGCGGCCGATGCGCCGAGCAGACCCGCGCCGATCACGAGCACGTCGCATACCGCGTCGTGCGTGAGCGGCGCGGTGTTTTCATGGCGCGACAGCGACGCCTCGTACCAGTTCGCCGGGCGCTCGCCGTCGTGGCGGGCCGGATCGCACCAGTTCCAGTTGTCTTTTTCGATGTTCAGTTGCGTTTGCTCGAAACGCGATTCGCCCTGGATCAGGGGTTGATTGTTGAAAGTCATGATTGCACTTGCATGGTCTTGGGCCGCCTGTCGAAGAGCCTTCTGGCTTTGCGTGTGGGGCAGCCGGTTCCACATGGGTGTCAACGAGAAAAGGGGCGCGATGGCCCGTGTTGACGGCGGACACGCTCGTGCCGCCTGGATCCCGGACTGTGCGAAAGCACGTATTGAAAGGTGCCGGGACACCCAATTTCTACACCGCAGAAATAATTCTACAGTGTAGAATCTGCTTTCGTCAAGTTTACAGCCGGTGCCGCACCGGCACACCGGCCCGTATCGATGAAAGACAAACCCGCCCAGGGCCCGCGCGGCCTCGACAAGGATGCGATCGTCGCGGCAGCGCTCGCGCTGCTCGAAGACGTCGGCGAAGCCGCGTTCAGCGTGCGCAAGCTCGCGCAGTCGGTCGGCTGCGACCCGATGAGCGTGCTGTACCACTTCAAGTCGAAGGAAGGCCTGAGCCGCGCGATCGCGAACGCGCTGTCGCGCTCGCTCGTGCCGGTCGACGCCACCCTGCCGTGGCGCGAACGGCTGCGAGACCTCGCGCGCCAGTACCGCGCGCTCGCGCTGCGCTACCCGGCCGCGTTCGCACTGCTGCAGCGGCACATGAGTACCGGGCCGGCCGATCTCGCGCACATCGAGGCCGTGCATCGCGCGCTGGCCGACGCCGGCATCCCGCGCGCGGCGCTGCCATCGGTTTGCGTCGGCTGGTATGCGAGCGTGATCGGGCTTGCCGCGGCCGAAGCCGGCGGCCTCACGCGCGCCGCGAACGACGTCGAGCTCGCGGAAATGGAGGCGCTGTCGGACGCCGCGCATCCGCTCGTCAAGGCGGCCGCCCCGCTCTACGCGCAGCTCGATCCGGCAGCCGTGCACGACACGATGCTCGACGTGCTGCTCGACGGCATCGCGAAACAGGCGCCCACGGCCTGACCGGCCCGCCGGCCACCAACGCAAAAGGCGCCCCTCGGGGCGCCTTTTGCGTGATGAATGCAGCGAACCGCGCTCAGTGCTGCTGCGCGATGCCGATCTTCAGCATGACCTGATCGACGATCTGTTCGGGCGTCAGCTCGATGCTGACCTCGATCGCTTCGTCCGGGCCCGGCTCCTCGAGCGTGTCGAGCTGGCTCTTCAGCAGCGACGGATCGAAGAAATGGCCGGTGCGGCTCTTCAGGCGCTCGTGCAGCACCTCGAACGAACCCTTCAGATACACGAACCGCACGTCGGTGTCGGTGCCGCGCAGCACGTCGCGGTACGACCGCTTCAGCGACGAGCACGTGAACACGGCCGTCTCGCCCGCGCGCTGCTTTTCCTCGATGGCCGCGCGGATCGTGCGCAGCCACGGCCAGCGGTCGTCGTCGGTCAGCGGAATGCCGTGGTGCATCTTTTCCTTGTTCGCCGCGCTGTGAAACGCGTCGCCGTCGGTATAGCTGCACGACAGGCGTTCCGCCAGCATTTCGCCGATTCGCGACTTGCCCGCGCCCGACACGCCCATTGCGATCAGAATCATTGACTACCCCTTGTTACAAAACCATGCTCAGCAGCAGCGTGAAGCTCAGGCCGAGAATCGAGATGATCGTTTCGAGCAGCGTCCAGGTCTTGAACGTCTGGCCGACCGTCATCCCGAAATATTCCTTGATCAGCCAGAAGCCGCCGTCGTTCACGTGCGAGAAGATCAGCGAGCCCGAGCCCGTTGCGAGCACCAGCAGTTCCGGACGGACCGCCGCCCCCGATGCCGCCGCGATCGGCGCGACGATGCCGCAGGCCGTCGTCATCGCGACCGTTGCCGAGCCCGTGGCCAGACGAATCAGCGCGGCGACGAACCAGCCGAGCAGCAGCGGCGACAGGTGCGCCTGCGTGGCCGTTGCGACGATCTGCTGCGAGATCCCGCTATCACGCAGGATACCGCCAAAGCCGCCGCCCGCGCCGACGATCAGCGTGATCCCGGCGATCGGCGCCAGGCACTCGCCGCAGAACTTCTGGATCTGGTCGCGGTTGAAGCCCTGCAGCTTGCCGAACGTGAAGAAGCTCACGAGCACGGCGATCAGCAGCGCGACGTCCGAGTTGCCGGCAAAGCGCAGCAGGTTGTTCGGCAGCGTCTTCGGCGCGAACAGCAGGTCGGCCCAGCTGCCGACCAGCATCAGGATCACCGGCAGCAGGATCGTGAACAGCGTGATGCCGAAGCCCGGCAGTTCGCGCTTCTTGCCTTCGGTATGCGTGTCGACGAATTGCGCGGCGAGCGGGTTGTTCTCCGGCAGCTTCACGAACTTCGAGATCGTCAGCGCGAACAGCGGGCCCGCGACGATCGCGGTCGGCACGCCGACGATCAGGCCGAATGCGATCGTCTTGCCGATATCGGCGCCGTACTGCTGGACCGCGAGCAGCGCGGCCGGGTGCGGCGGGATCAGCCCGTGCACGACCGACAGGCCGGCCACCATCGGCAGGCCGACGACGAGCAGCGACTTGCCGGTGCGCTTCGCGACGTTGAACGCGATCGGGATCAGCAGCACGAAGCCGACTTCGAAGAACACCGGCAGGCCGACGATGATCGCGACGAACATCATCGCCCAGTGGATGTTCTTTTCACCGAACCAGTCGATCAGCGTGGTCGCGATCCGTTCGGCGCCGCCCGATTCGGCCATCATCTTGCCGAGCATCGTGCCGAGGCCGACGACGATCGCGATGTGGCCGAGCGTATTGCCGTTGCCCGTCTCGAACGACTTGACGATCTTGTCCATCGGCATCCCGACCACCAGGCCGAGGCCGAGCGACACGATGATGAGCACCAGGAACGGATAGATCTTGAACCGCGCGATCATCACGATCAACGCCACGATCGCGATCACGGTATAGATGAGCAGCATGCTGCCTTGGACAGCCCCCATGTGGACTCCTCCTTGGGATTATTCGAACCGGGCGGATCGTTGCGAGTATGCCCGGCTATGCAGGTCTCCGAAACAGCGGGGAGACCCCCACCGTCAGGACGCTGAATTTTACTTATCTTTACGGTTCGCGGATAGAACCGGTTCCATCAGCAAAAACCCTCGGTAAAACAAGCACTAAGCGCTTGCCTTCCGAGGGTCAAACCGTCATTCCGTACAAGTCTTAACGGGGCAGCTGGCTCGCAGCTTGTGCGAGGCGCGTGACTTCGGCCCAGTCCTGCGCGGCGAGCGCAGCCTTCGGCGTGAGCCACGAGCCGCCGACGCACACCACGTTCGGCAGCTTCAGGAAATTCGGGGCGGTTTCGACTGTGATGCCGCCGGTCGGGCAGAACTTCAGCGCCGGGAACGGGCCGTGGAACGCCTGCAGCATCGGCACGCCGCCCGCTTGTTGAGCGGGGAAGAACTTCACGATCTCGTAGCCGAATTCGAGTGCCTGGATGATGTCGCTCGGCGTCATCACGCCCGGCAGCAGCGGCAGGCCCGCGTCGAGCGACGCGAGGTGCAGCTCTTTCGTCAGGCCCGGCGACACGCCGAACTTCGCGCCCGCGCGCTTCGCCTGCTCGCAATGCTCGGGCTTCGTGATCGTGCCGACGCCGACGACGATGTCGTCCGCGAGCTGGCTCGCGCGCTGGATCGCTTCCAGGCCGGCCGGCGTGCGCAGCGTGATCTCGAGTACCTTCACGCCGCCCGCGTGCAACGCGCGCGACACGTGTTCACCCTGGTCGACCGAGTCGAATGCGAGCACCGGGATGACCGGGCCCAGCTTCACGATTTCAGCAATCGTCTTCATTGAATTGGCTCCTTGAAATTCATGCGGCGACGTGGGCGGCCGATTCGCCGACCAGCGCGCCGAATACCGATGCGCCCTGCTCGGCCGGCGCCGCGGCCGCGCGGAACACGCCGAACAGTTCGCGCCCGAAACCGACCTCGTTCTCGGCCTGGTGCTGCGGCTGCGCGACCGGGCGCGCCTGCCACTCGGCGGCGTCGACCTCGATGTCGAGCACGCCGGCTTCGGCGTCGATCACGAGCGTATCGCCCGTCTTCACCTTGCCGAGCGGGCCGGCCAGCAGCGCTTCCGGCGACACGTGGATCACGGCCGGCACCTTGCCCGACGCACCCGACATGCGGCCGTCGGTGACGAGCGCGACGTGGAAGCCCTGATCCTGCAGCACGCCGAGCAGCGGCGTCAAACGGTGCAGCTCGGGCATCCCGTTCGCGCGCGCGCCCTGGAAGCGCACGACCGCGACGAAATCGCGCTTCAGCTCGCCGCGATCGAAGGCTTCCTGCACGGCCTCCTGCGAATCGAACACGATCGCGGGCGCCGTCACCTTGCGGTGCTCGGGCGCGACCGCCGAAATCTTGATCACGCCGCGGCCGAGCCGGCCCTGCATCAGGCGCAGGCCGCCGTCCGGCTGGAACGGGTCGCGGATGCCGCGCAGCACCTTCGTGTCGTGGCTCTCGGCCGCGCCGTCGACCCACGTCAGCTTGCCGTCGATCAGCTTCGGCTCCTTCGTGTAGTGCGACAGGCCCTTGCCCGCGACGGTCGTCACGTCTTCATGCAGCAGCCCGCCTTCGAGCAGGTTGCGCACCAGGAAGGCCACGCCGCCCGCCGCGTGGAAGTGGTTCACGTCGGCCTTGCCGTTCGGGTAGATCTTCGCGAGCAGCGGCACGACGGCCGACAGTTCGTCGAAGTCGTTCCAGTCGATCAGGATGCCGGCCGCGCGTGCGATCGCGACGAGGTGCAGCGTGTGGTTGGTCGAGCCGCCCGTCGCGAGCAGCGCGACGATCCCGTTGACGATCGCCTTCTCGTCGATCACATGGCCGATCGGCGTGTAGTGGCCGCGTTCGACGGTCAGGTCGAGCACGCGGCGCGCGGCCTCGGCCGTCAGCGCGGTGCGCAGCGGCGTGTGCGGATGAACGAATGCCGAGCCCGGCAGGTGCAACCCCATCAGCTCCATCAGCATCTGGTTGCTGTTCGCGGTGCCGTAGAACGTGCAGGTGCCGTGGCCGTGATACGCGGCCGATTCGGCTTCGAGCAGTGCGTCGCGGCCGACCTGGCCGGTCGCGAACTGCTGGCGGATCTTCGCCTTGTCGTCGTTCGACAGGCCGCTCGTCATCGGGCCGGCCGGCACGAAGATCGTCGGCAGGTGGCCGAACTGCAGCGCGCCGATCAGCAGGCCCGGCACGATCTTGTCGCAGATGCCGAGGCAGAGCGCCGCGTCGAACATGTTGTGCGTGAGCGCGATCGCCGTGCCCATCGCGATTGCCTCGCGCGAGAACAGCGACAGCTCCATCCCCGGGTTGCCCTGCGTGACGCCGTCGCACATCGCCGGCACGCCGCCCGCGAACTGCGCGACGCCGCCGTTCTCGCGCGCGGCCGCCTTGATGATCTCGGGGAAATCCTTGTACGGCGCGTGCGCGGACAGCATCTCGTTGTACGAGGACACGATGCCGATGTTCGGCTCGCGGATCGCCTTGATCGAGAACTTGTCGTTGCCCTCGAGGCCCGCGAAACCATGCGCGAGGTTCGCGCACGACAGTGCGCCGCGTGCCGGGAACTTGCCCTGCGCGCCGTCGATGCGCTGCAGATAGGCGGAACGGGTCGATTGGCTGCGGGCGATCACGCGTTCGGTGACCTTCGCCAGAGTGGGGTGCAGCGATGTCATGCTGGGCGCTCCTGTATGCCGGCCGACACCGGCGGTTGGAATCGTGGGAACGATCGAGTGCGTCGAACGAACGAAGCCAGTCTAGTAGAAAAACTACAAGCGCGCAATGTCGATCCGCGTGCGCGCAACCCTTATTCCCGCCACCAGCAAGGCTTTACCTAGTGAAAACCCTAATCATCGGTATCCCACGCGCCATGAAATGCCGACAAATCAGCTAGTAATTTGATGTAGATTTTCTACAATTCGATTGCGATACACTCGCTCATCCGAACCCGATTTCTGCCTGCCCGTCCCATGCTGCCCCGCATTGAAGCGATCCGCGCCGAGTTGCGCCCGTCCGAGCGCAAGCTCGCCGACTACATCCTCGCCGCGCCGCGCGAGGTGCTCGACCTCGCGATGACCGAGCTGTCGACGCGCGCGGGCGTCAGCCAGCCAACGATCGCGCGGTTCTGCCAGGCGCTCGGCTGCAGCGGTTTCCGCGAATTCAAGATCCGGCTCGCGCAGAGCGTCGCGCCGGGCGTGTCGTCGGTCTATCGCGACGTCGAGCCCGACGAACCGGCGCCCGGCATCATCGGCAAGGTGTTCGACCGTACGATCGGCGCGCTGATCGAGGTGCGCAACAGCCTGTCGGCCGGCAGCGTCGCCGAAGCGATCGCGCTGCTGTCGAACGCATCGCGGATCGAGTTCTACGGCGCCGGCGGCTCCGGCATCGCCGCGCAGGACATCCAGCACAAGTTCTTCCGGCTCGGCGTGCCGAGCGTCGCGTATTCGGACCCGCACACGTTCTCGATGTCGTCGGCGCTGCTCGGGCCGCACGACGTCGTCGTCGCGATCTCGAACACCGGCCGCACGCGCGACATCGTCGACGCCGCGCGCTCCGCGCTCGCGTGCGGCGCGAAAGTCGTCGCGATCACGCAGAGCCATTCGCCGCTCGCGAAGCTCGCGACGGTGAGCCTCGCGTCGAACGTCGCGGAGGAAACCGACGTGTTCTCGCCGATGACGTCGCGGATGTCGCATCTCGCGATCGGCGACATTCTCGCGGTCGGCGTCGCGCTGTCGCGCGGCCCCGCGCTCATGGAACGGGTCGGCCGCGCGAAGGAGGCGATCACGCGGCGCCGGATCGACGACGGCACGAAGGATTGAGCAGGCGGCAGGCAGCGCGCGCGTAAACGACGAACGGCGCCCCGAGGGGCGCCGTTGCGCAGGGTTCCGCACCGGCAACCGCGCCGGCCGCGCCGCTCAAAACGGCTTGATCACGACCAGCGCGACCGCCGCGAGCATGCCGAGCACCGGCAGCTCGTTGAACACGCGATACCACTTGTCGGTGCGGCGGTTCTCGCCACGCTCGAACACCCGCAGCAGGTGCCCGCAATAGGCGTGATAGACGATGAGCAGCAGCACGACCGTCACCTTCGCGTGGATCCAGCCCTGCCCCTGCCCGATGCCGATCGAAAGCCACAGCCACAACCCGCAGGCCAGCGCCGGCACCGCGATCATCGTCATGAAGCGGAACAGCTTGCGCGCCATCAGCAACAGGCGCCGCACGGCGGCCGGATCGGTTTCCATCGCCAGGTTCACGTAGATGCGCGGCAGGTAGAAGAGCCCCGCGAACCACGCGGCGATCAGAACGATATGGAACGTCTTGACCCAGAGCATCGCCATCGGTTGTGTGCCTCGCTTGTTATTGGCGGCCTTCGCCGTGCCCGAGCACGACGTACTTCAGCGACGTCAGCCCCTCCAGGCCGACGGGGCCGCGTGCATGCAGCTTGTCGTTCGAGATGCCGATTTCCGCGCCGAGGCCGAATTCGAAACCGTCCGCGAAACGCGTCGACGCGTTGACCATCACGCTCGCCGAATCGACTTCGCGCAGGAACCGCATCGCGCGGTCGTGATCCTCGGTGACGATCGCATCCGTGTGATGCGAGCCGTAATGGTTGATGTGCTCGATCGCGGCGTCGAGGCCGTCGACGACCTTGATCGCGAGCACCGGCGCGAGATACTCGGTGTGCCAGTCTTCCTCGGTGGCATCGACGAGCGGGCCGACGCCCGCATCGGCGAGCAACGCGCGCGCGGCCGCATCGACGCGCAGCTCGACCTGCTTGTCGCGATACAGTTTGCCGAGCGGCGGCAGCAGCTTCGCCGCGACACCGCTCGCGACGAGCAGCGTCTCCATCGTGTTGCAGGTGCCGTAGCGGTGCGTCTTCGCGTTGTCGCAGACGGTCAGCGCCTTGCCGAGGTCGGCGCGATCGTCGACGTACACGTGGCAAATGCCGTCGAGGTGCTTGATCATCGGCACGCGCGCCTCGTTGATCAGGCGCTCGATCAGGCTCTTGCCGCCGCGCGGCACGATCACGTCGACGTATTCGGTCATCGTGATCAGCTTGCCGACCGCCGCGCGATCGGCCGTCGCGACGACCTGCACCGCATCCTGCGGCAGGCCGGCGGCTTCGAGCCCTTCGCCGATCAGCTTCGCGAGCGCCGCGTTCGATTCGAGCGCTTCGGAGCCGCCGCGCAGAATCGTCGCGTTGCCCGACTTCAGGCACAGCGCGGCCGCGTCGATCGTCACGTTCGGGCGCGATTCGTAGATGATGCCGATCACGCCGAGCGGCACCCGCATCTGGCCCACCTGGATTCCGCTCGGGCGGTACTTGAGGTTGCCGATCTCGCCGATCGGATCGGCCAGCGACGCAACCTGGCGCAAGCCCTCGACCATCGTCTTCAGCGCCTTGTCCGACAGCGTCAGGCGATCGACGAACGCTGCATCGAGCCCCTTTTCACGGGCACGGGCGACGTCGCGGGCATTCGCGTCCTTCAGTGCCTGCGCGTCGCGTTCGATCGCGCAAGCCACGGCGTCGAGTGCCGCGTTCTTCGCGGCCGTGCTGGCGCGCGCCATCGCGCGGGAAGCGTGCCGGGCGCGACGGCCCAGGTCGGTCATGTACTGATCGATATCCATCGTGTGACTCGAGAAGCGCGCCGCGCTGGGCGGCATGAATTCGTGGGGAAGCGTGGACGGCGGCCGGAGAGCCGCGCCCGTGATCGAAACATTGTATGCGGGTTGCGCAGCGCGCGCTGAAGGCCCGGACGGGACTTAGCGTCGCACGCGACCCGCGGTCGGCGGTCGCTCGCCGCGGGCACCGGCCACCGTCATCGCGAGCTGGAACAGCCCGTCCCACGGATCGGGCGGCGGCTCGTCCTGCGTGCGCCGGCCCGGCACGACGGCCGTGAGCCCCTTGACCTGCCGGTCGAGCTTCGCGGCAAACGCAAGTGCCTTCTCGAGCACGGCTTCCGACACACGGTTCAGCGCGGGGCCGATCAGCCGCTCGCGCGGCCCCCACACGCGGTTCTCGCGCAGCAGCGTCGCCAGCGGCTTGCCGGCCGTCGTGCCGCGCTTGATCCGCAGCAGCGTGCGCAGTTCCTCGACGACGGCCCACATCACCAGCACGATCGCCTCGCCCTCGCCCTTCAGCCCGTCGATCATCCGTGCGAGCCGCGCGGCGTCGCCGGCGAGCATCGCTTCGTTCAGCTTGAAGACGTCGTAACGCGCGACGTTCAGCACCGCGTCGTGCACCTGTTCGAACGACAGCGCGCCCTGCGGATACAGCAGCCCGAGCTTCTGGATTTCCTGGTGCGCGGCGAGCAGGTTGCCTTCGACGCGCTCGGCGATGAACTGCAGCGCGCGCCGCCCGTCCTCGCCGGGCGCGGCGCGCTGGCCCTGCATCGCGAGACGCTGGCCGATCCAGTTCGGCAGCTGCGCGCGGTCGACCGGATCGATCTTCAGCGCGACGCCACCGTTCTGCAGCGCGGTAAACCAGGCGGATTTCTGCGTGGCCGCGTCGAGGCGCGGCAACGTGACGAGCATCAGCGCGTCGGGGTTGGGCGTGGCCGCGAGCGTCTTCAGTGCGTCGGCGCCTTCCTTGCCGGGCTTGCCCGACGGAATGCGCAGCTCGATCAGCTGGCGCTCGCCGAACAGCGACATCGCCTGGGTCGCGCCGAGCAGCACGCTCCAGTCGAAACCGCGCTCGACCGTATGCACCGAACGCTCGGTGAAGCCGGCCGCACGCGCGGCCGCACGAATGCGGTCGCACGCCTCCTGCGCGAGCAGCGGCTCGTCGCCGTACACGGTATAGAGCCCGGCCAACCCCTTCGCGAGGTGCGGCTCCAGTGCATCAAGTCGCAATTGCATCGGTGCGTATGCCGTCGATCAGAGCGGCGGCGGCGGCAACGGCGCGCGCGGCGCGACACCCGGCACCACGTCTTCCGGCGCCGGCGTCAGCGAGTGGACGATCGCGAGACGCCGCATCAGCTGGTCGACCGCGTCGTTCTGCATGTCGCCGTACAGGATGTCGGCTTCCTGCGCCTTCGCGTTCGTGTACTGGTCGCTGTACGTCATCGCGCGATTCAGCGCGATCGCGCTCGGCGGGATCAGCACGGTACCGTCCTTGCTCGTGAGCGTGTAGCTCAGCGTATAGAACAGTGCGTATTCCTGCGCCGAGCCGAACTTGTTGAGCGTCAGCGTATTCTGCCCGCGCGACTCCCACATGCGCAGCACGGCGTCGGCGTCGTCCGCCGACTTGACGATCTTCGTGTCGCTGCCGGCCTCGACGAGGCGCACGAAGCGCGCCTCGACCGGCGCCGGCGCGCCGACGATCAGCAGGTGCTTGAACGCGTAGTCCTGCTGGCCGCGCAACTGGAAGCCGCATGCCGACAGCGCGACCGCGCTGCCGACGGCGAGCATCAAAAACGATCTGCGGATCACCTTCGCTCCTTCTGGGTACGTCCGACGGCCGGCGGCCGTCAGACGACGATGTTCACGAGGCGGCCCGGCACGACGACGATCTTCTTCGCCGGCTTGCCGTCGCTGAACTTCGCGAACGCTTCGTCGGCCACCGCCGCAGCTTCGATCGCCTCGCGGCTCGCGTCCTTCGCGACCTTCAGCGCGCCGCGCACCTTGCCGTTCACCTGCAGCACGAGTTCGATCTCGGCCTGCTCGAGCGCGGCCTCGTCGACCTTCGGCCACGGTGCGTCGAGCAGCGGGCCGAATTCGTCCGCATAGCCGAGCGCCTTCCACAGCTCGAACGTGACGTGCGGCACGACCGGGTACAGCACGCGCAGCAGCACGCCGTACGTTTCGCGCAGCACGCCGGGCGTCGCGCCCTTCGCGCCGTCGATCGCGTTCAGCATCTTCATCGCGGCCGACACGACCGTGTTGTATTGCAGGCGCTGGTAATCGAAATCGGCCTGCTTCAGCACGCTGTAGATTTCGCGGCGCAGCGCCTTGTCGGCTTCGCCGAGCGCGGCCGCATCGAAGCCCGCGCGCGCGGCGAGCGCTTCACGGTTCGTCGCACCGAAGCTCCACACGCGGCGCAGGAAGCGGCTCGCGCCCTCGACGCCCGCGCCCGACCACTCGAGCTGCTGCTCGGGCGGCGCGGCGAACATCGTGAACAGGCGCGCGGTATCGGCACCGTACTGGTCGATCAGCACCTGCGGATCGACACCGTTGTTCTTCGACTTCGACATCTTCTCGATGCCGCCGAGCACGACCGGCTGGCCGTCCGTATTCAGCGTCGCGCCGACCGGGCGGCCCTTGTCGTCGTGCGTGACCGTCACGTCGGCCGGGTTGTACCAGGTCTTCTTGCCGGAAGCGTCTTCACGGTAGAACGTCTCGTTCAGCACCATCCCCTGCGTGAGCAGGTTCTTCGCCGGCTCGCCGAACTTCACGAGGCCGAGGTCGCGCATCACCTTGGTCCAGAAGCGCGAATACAGCAGGTGCAGGATCGCGTGCTCGATGCCGCCGATGTATTGATCCATCGGCATCCAGTAATCGGTGCGCGCGTCGACCATGGTCTCGGCGTCCGGCGCCGTGTAGCGCGAGAAGTACCACGACGAATCGACGAAGGTGTCCATCGTGTCGGTTTCGCGCTTCGCGGCCGCGCCGCACTTCGGGCACGAACAGTTCAGGAACGCTTCCGACTTCGCGAGCGGGTTGCCCGAGCCGTCCGGCACGAGGTCTTCCGGCAGCACGACGGGCAGATCCTGCTCGGGCACCGGCACGTCGCCGCACGACGGGCAGTGGATGATCGGGATCGGCGTGCCCCAGTAGCGCTGGCGCGATACGCCCCAGTCGCGCAGGCGCCACGTGACCTGCTTGTCGCCGAAACCGCCGGCATTCAGGTCGGCCGCGACCGCGTCGACGGCTTCCGTGTAGCGCAGGCCGTCGTACTTGCCGCTGTTCACGCAGACCGCGGTTTCCTTGTCGCCGTACCACTCCTGCCACGCGTCGAGCGAGTACTGCTGGCCTTCGGCCGAGATCACCTGCCTGATCGGCAGGTCGTATTTCTTCGCGAACGCGAAATCGCGCTCGTCGTGGCCCGGCACGCCCATCACCGCGCCTTCGCCATAGCTCATCAGCACGTAGTTGCCGATCCACACCTCGACCGGCTCGCCGGTCAGCGGGTGCGTGACCGAGAAGCCCGTCGCGACGCCCTTCTTCTCCATCGTCGCGACGTCGGCCTCGGCGACACCGCCGCGCTTGCATTCGTCGATGAACGCGAGCAGCTCGGGCTTGTCCTGCGCGAGGCGCGTGGCCAGCGGATGCTCGGCCGCGATCGCGCAGAACGTGACGCCCATGATGGTATCGGCGCGCGTCGTGAACACGCGCAGCAGCTTCTTCTCGCCGTCGAGTTCGTACGGGAAGCCGAAGTTCACGCCGAAGCTCTTGCCGATCCAGTTCTGCTGCATGATCTTCACGCGCTCGGGCCAGCCGAGGCCGTCGAGGTCGTTCAGCAGCTCATCCGCGTACTGCGTGATGCGCAGGTAGTACATCGGGATCTCGCGCTTCTCGACGAGCGCGCCCGAGCGCCAGCCGCGGCCGTCGATCACCTGCTCGTTCGCGAGCACGGTCTGGTCGACCGGGTCCCAGTTCACGGTGCCCGTCTTCTTGTACGCGATGCCCTTCTCGAGCATCTTCAGGAACAGCCACTGGTTCCACTTGTAGTAGTCCGGCTTGCACGTCGCGATCTCGCGCGACCAGTCGATCGCGAGGCCCATCGACTGCATCTGGCCCTTCATGTAGTCGATGTTGTCGTAGGTCCACTTCGCGGGCGGCACGCCGTTCGCCATCGCGGCGTTCTCGGCCGGCATCCCGAACGCGTCCCAGCCCATCGGCATCAGCGTGTTGTAGCCGTTCATCCGCAGATAGCGGTACATCACGTCGTTGATCGTGTAGTTGCGCACGTGACCCATGTGCAGCTTGCCGGACGGGTACGGCAGCATCGATACGCAGTAGAACTTCGGCTTCTGCGAATCTTCCTGCGTCTTGTAGGCATCGGCTGCGCGCCAGTCGCCCTGGGCGGCGGCTTCGACGTCGGCGGGTACGTATCTCTCGTGCATGGTGTGGTTCGGACTAGGCTTTAAGCGGCGCGACGGCGCGCGCAGGAGTGGATCGAAAATCGTGCTTGCCCGGCGGACCGGCAGGTTCGCTGTTGCCGGACCTGTTCACGGTTTCCGGGAATTTTCCGGGCAACCCGCAGCATGCCCGGGTAGCCTGGAAAATTCCGGGTTACCTGAAAAGAGCCTGCCAACCGGGAAAAACGTTGATTATACCGCCCGCGCCGGCCCATTCGACCGGTCTTGCGGCGGGCGGCCCGATCCTGCGCCAGGGACAGGCCCGCCGGATCCGCTCAGCGGTTGGCCGGCACGGCAGGCGCCGCCGCGGAACCGCCCGCCTGCGGCGGCACGTCGGTCACGAAGCCGATCCGCGTCAGGCCGGCGGCCTGCGCGGCGCCCATCACCTGCGCGATCACGTCGTAGCGGGTCGCGCGCGACGCTCGCAGCCGCAGCTCGGGCGGCGCGCCGCCCGCGGCGGCGGCCCGGAAGCGCGCGGGCAGCGCGTCGAGCGCCACCGGCGTGTCGTCCCAGTACAGCCTGCCCGCGTCGTCGATCGACAAGGTGACGGATTGCGGCGTGTCGCGCGCGACGCTGGCCGCGACCTTCGGCAGGTCGAGCCGGATCGCGTGCGTCATCAGCGGCGCGGTGATGATGAAAATGACGAGCAGCACCAGCATCACGTCGATCAGCGGCGTCATGTTGATCTCCGCCATCGGCGCGGACGTCTTGTGGTGCTCGAGTCCGCCGAATGCCATGGTCGCTCCTCCGGAATGGACGCGTCAGGCTTCCTGCGCGCAGACGAACACGTGCAGGTCGCGCGCGAAACCGTCGAGTTCCTCGGCGAGTTGCCGCACGAGCCGCCCGAGGATGTTGTAGGCCAGTACCGCGGGAATCGCGACCACGAGCCCGAACGCGGTCATGATCAGCGCCTCGCCGACCGGCCCCGCGACGCTCTCGATCTGCGCCTGCCCGCTCGCGGCGATGCTGCCGAGCGCGTGATAGATGCCCCACACGGTGCCGAGCAGCCCGACGAACGGCGCGGTGCTGCCGATCGACGCGAGCAGCACCTGGCCGAATTCGAGGCGCCGCTGCGAGCGCAGCATCGCGTGCCGCAACGCACGCAGCACGCGTTCGCCGCGCTCGACGCGCGCGGCCAGCGCGGCCGGGTCGTGATCGTCGGCCGCATCGCGCGCGGCTTCGGCGAGCGGCACGAACACGCGCTCGCGATCGGCGCCGGCGAGCGCGGTTATGCCCGCGTCGAGCGACGGCGCGCGCCAGAACGCGGCGAGCGCGCGCGGCCCCTGCCGCTTCGCGCGGACCAGCAGCCAGGCTTTCATGAGGAGGAAGCACCAGCTGGCGACGGACATCGCCAGCAGCACATAGGCGACGGCATGCGTGATCGCATCGCCGCTTTCGAGGTAGTGGACAACGCCGGTGGGTATCGCCATCGGAGTTTCCCCGTGGGGTCAGCGCAGGCCGAGCACGTCCTGCATGTCGAACAGGCCGGCGCCGCGCGCCGACAGGAAGCGGACCGCGCGCAGCGCGCCCTGCGCATACGACACGCGGCTCGACGACTTGTGCGTGATCTCGATGCGCTCGCCGATCCCGGCGAACAGCACGGTGTGATCGCCGACGATGTCGCCGCCGCGCACCGCCGCGAAGCCGATCGACGACGGATCGCGTTCGCCCGTCACGCCGTGGCGGCCGTACACCGCGCAATCGTCGAGCGAGCGCCCGAGCGCGCCGGCGACCGCTTCGCCCATCATCAGCGCGGTGCCCGACGGCGCGTCGACCTTGTGGCGGTGATGCGCCTCGATGATCTCGATGTCGTAGCCGTGCGAGAAGTGCTTCGCCGCGAATTCGAGCAGCTTCAGCGTGACGTTCACGCCGACGCTCATGTTCGCCGCGAACACGATGCCGATCTTGCCCGCCGCGGCCTGCAGCCCGGCCTTCTGCTCGGCGGTGAAGCCGGTCGTGCCGATCACGAGCTTCACGTCGTGGCGCAGCGCGGCCTCGATATGGGCCATCGTGCCTTCCGGACGCGTGAAGTCGATCAGGTAGTCGGCCTGCGCGAACACGGCGTCGAGATCGGCGGTCAGCCTGACCCCGGTTTCCTTGCCGAGGAACGCGCCGGCGTCCTGGCCGAGGAACGGCGAATCGGCGCGGTCGAGCGCGCCGACGAGCTGCGCGTCGGAATCGTTGAGAACGGCTTCGATCAGCATCCGGCCCATACGGCCCGATGCGCCGGCAATCGCAATCTTCATGGCTTTCTACACGACAGGTCTAAAGGCGGGCGGCACATGCCGCCCTGTTTCCGCGCGCGGGCTTATTGCGCCGGCGCGGTGAGCGGCTGGTTCTGCAGCGTGTCGGAGCCTTGCGGGCCGACCGGCGGCGACGCCTCGTTCGACGCGTTCGGCGGCGGCGGACGATGGAACTGGAACTGCGGCTGGATCGCCGGAACCGCGCCCGGCGGCTGGCCGCCCGGCACCGGCGCACCGCCGGCAGCCTGCGTGGACGGCGTGAACCGCCGCGCGGCCGTGCCCTGGCCCGACACCTGGTTGGTCGCGCGGTTCGCCGCGCGGGCGGCCTGCGCGTTCGCATCCTGGTCGACCACCGCGCCGGACGCCGGCACGGTGGACGGGCTCGCGACGGTCTCCGGCGCCGGCGCGCTCGCCGCCTGCGCGGCGCTCGCGGCGGCGGCAGCCTCGGCGGCCTTCTTCGCCGCTGCGGCCGCCTTCGCCTTCTTGCCGCCACGGTCGCCGTCGATGTCGGCCAGCAGGTCGAGTTCCGAAGGCAGGTTGTCCGCCCCCGTCCAGCCCGCGACGCGATCGCCCGAGAACGTCACGACGAGATCGCGCTGCTGGACGACCGCCGTCGAGCCGCGCTTGAAGTAGAAGAGGTAATCCCAGCGGTCGGCGTGGAACATGTCCGCCAGCAGCGGGGTGCCGAGCAGCGCGCGTACCTGCTCGCGCGACATGCCGACCTGCAGCTGCGAGGCTTTCTCCTGCGACACGAAGTTGCCTTGCACGACGGTGATCCGGTAGGGGGTGATGCTCTGCGCGATGCGCTGCGTCACGCTGTCGTACGACGAACAACCAGCCAGCGCGGCAACGGCGGCGGCAGCGATGATGACACTCCGCATGCGGCTCCTCTGAAAGTGCGAAAGAGATTCTGGAATCATTTCCCTCACCGTGCAGGCCCGCGTCGCAGGCCGCGCGTGTTTCTGGAACGGCGAAAAGCCGGTAACATTGAAGCCCTGCATTGTACTCTAGGGATGCCTAGCCATGACCAATCCGACGGATCTCAAGAATATCGGGCTAAAGGCCACCCTACCGCGCCTCAAGATTCTCGAGATCTTCCAGCAAAGCCCGGTGCGCCATCTGACCGCAGAAGACGTCTACCGGAACCTGCTCAACGAGCAGCTCGACATCGGGCTTGCCACCGTCTACCGCGTGCTGACGCAGTTCGAGCAGGCCGGGCTGCTGTCGCGCAGCAACTTCGAATCCGGCAAGGCCGTGTTCGAACTGAACGAAGGCTCGCACCACGACCACCTCGTGTGCCTCGATTGCGGCCGGGTCGAGGAATTCTTCGACGCCGAGATCGAAAGCCGCCAGCAGGCGATCGCGAAGGAGCGCGGCTTCCGGCTCCAGGAGCACTCGCTCGCGATGTACGGTTCCTGCACGACCGAGAACTGCCCGCACCGCAAGCACTGAGATCCAGCCGCGCGCGGCGCATGCAGGACGGCCCGGACGGCGATTCGCCTTCCGGGCCGTCTTCTTTTCGGGATACGCAGGAGGCGCCCGCCCGGGGAAACCGGCGGCGCACCGCCGCCCCACGGGCGGGCCCGCCCAGGCTTTCGCACACCCTTCGCGTTGCCTGCCCGGGCGGCCCCGGGTGACATCAGGCCGCCGGAGGGGCCGGCCTGCCCGCCTTCGTCATGCCGCGCCCGCGCAGGCCGGTTCGAACTCCAGCGCCCATGCGCACTCGAGCGGGATTTCGTCGCAGTTCGGCTGCGGGCCGCCGCGATCGACGATCACGAAATCGCTGACCGCATCCAGCGCGAGCAGCGGATGGTGCCAGACGCCCTTCGCATAGTTCACGCCCTGCCAGCCTTCCGCGAGGAACGCGCGCATCGCGTCGGGCCGGAACTCGCCGGCCGGCGCGACGACGATCGCGTAACGCGACACCGCCGCGAGCGGGATGAACGCCTGGCTGCCATGCGGATGGCGCTCCATCAGCGTGACCGCAACCGGCAGCGCACGCGGCTGCGCGCGGAACACGCTGACGAGCGGGCGGCCGCCGTCCGCGCACACGTCGATCGTCGCGAGATCGTGGAAGCGCTCGGTCGTGCCGCCGTTGATCGGGAAATGGCGCGCGCCTTCGAGCGCGATCACGTCGCCGAACGGCGCGAACGCTTCGCGGGTCAGGCGCTCGACGCGCAGGATGCGGGATCCGCTCATGCCGTTGCCCTCCTTCAAGCCGGCTCGCCCCACAGACGCAGGCGCGACACGCCGCCGTCCGGGAAGATGTTGAAACGCACGTGCGTGACGGGGCCGAGCGCCGCAAGCTGGTCGAACGTGTGGGCGTGGTCCATCGACAGCTTCTGCTCGCCGAGCAGTTCGGCCCAGAACATCGCCTGCGTGACGAGCGAGTCGTCGGTGCCGCCCGCCACCCTCGCGGCCTGCAGCGAGCAGCGGTCGGGGAAATTGCCCTTGAAGAACGCGGTATCGACCTCGACGCGCCGGATGATGCCCGGCCGCGCGAGCGCGACGATCGCCCAGTCGTTGCCGGGCTCGCGGCGGCGCCGCGTTTCCCAGCCGTCGCCCATGTTCGCGCCGCGCCCCGGCATCAGCATCTGCGATGCCGGGCCGAAGTGCTGGTTGTTCGCGGCCACCAGGTAGCCGCCGTTCTCGATCGCCGCGAGATCGACGAGCTCGCCGGCCGGCACCTGGCGCCAGTCGCGCTGCGGCTGGCCGTACACGCGCAGCCGCGCGAGGCCGCCGTCCGGGTACAGGTTCACGCGCAGGTGCGTATAAGGCTGCGCATCGTCGACGCTCACGTAGCGATGCGAATTGCCCTGCAGCGTCGTCGCCGGGACGATCGTGCGCCATTCGGCGTTGTCGGACGGCGTGTCGCCTTCCGCGACGCACGCGTCGATCGATGCGGCCGGCGGGAAGTTGCCGGTGAAATGGCTCGTGTCGAGGTCGACGCCGTGAATCACGCCCGGCCGCGCGAGCCGCACCACGCAGAAGTCGTGGCCGGTCGTGCGCTTGCGGCGCGTTTCCCAGCCGTCCATCCACTTGCCGTGGTCGTCGTACTTGCCGGGGATGAACACGGCCGGCTCGGGATTCAGCATGCGCTCCTTCGGCGCGAAGAACTCGTCGCTGGCAACAAGCGCCTGCGCCCCGAGGCGCGGGTCGGCGAGGTTCATGTAACGCCGCGTAAACGCCGGCGCATCCGGATCGAGGATGGGGGCTGCCATGTCGTCTCCTGTAGTTTGATGAAGGGCCGGCGCATCGAGGCGCCGGCCACATGAATGCCAGGTGCGCGGGGCGGCCCGGGGCAAGGCCGCCCGCGCGGGGTCGCGCTCAGAGCGCGTGAGCCTGATCGCCGGCGACCGGCGCCGTGCGGTCTTCCTCTTCGGCCGGCACGTAGCGCAGCTCGCGGTTCAGCACGCGCTTCGCGCGCGCCCGGTCGATGTCGTTCTCCCACACCGCGACGACCACCGTCGCGACGCAGTTGCCGATCAGGTTGGTCAGCGCACGGGCGATGCCGACGAACCAGTCGACCGGCAGGATCAGCACGAGGCCGAGCACGGGAATCGCGGGGATCGCCGACAGCGTCGCCGCGAGGATCACGATCGCCGAGCCCGGGATCCCGTGCGCGCCCTTCGACGTGACGAGCGACACGAGCAGCACGACGATCAGATCGTGCGTCGACAGCGGCGTGTTGGTGGCCTGCGCGATGAACAGCACGGCGAGCGTCAGGTAGATCGAGAAGCCGTCGAGGTTGAACGAATAGCCGGTCGGGATCACGAGGCCGACCGTCGAATCCTTCACGCCCATGTATTCGAGCTTGCGCATCACCTGCGGCAGCACCGCGTCCGACGACGCCGTGCCGAGCACGATCGACAGTTCCTCGCGCAGGTAGCGGATCAGCTTGAACACCGAGAAGCCCGCGAGCCGCATCACCACGCCGAGCACGACCGTGACGAACACGAAGCAGCTCAGGTAGAACACCGCGACCAGGTAGCCGAGCTGCTTGAGCGACGCGACGCCGTACTTGCCGGTCGTGAACGCGATCGCGCCGAGCACGCCGAGCGGCGCGAGCTTGATGATGAAGCCGATGATCCGGAAGAACACGTGCGACAGCTCCTCGATCAGCGAGTTGACGCGTTGCGCCTTGTCGCCGAGCAGCGACAGCGCGGAACCGAACAGCACCGCGAACACGAGGATCTGCAGGATGTCGCCCTTCGCGAACGCGTCGATCGCGGTCTCGGGGATGATCTTCATCAGGTAGCCGGCCGTGTCCTTCAGGCTCTCGGCGTTCTTCGCGTACGACGCGAGCGACGACGCGTCGAGCGAGCGCAGGTCGATGTTCATCCCGACGCCCGGGCGCGTGACCCACGCGAGCACGAGGCCGATGCCGAGCGCGAGCGTCGTCATCACCTCGAAGTAGATGACGGCCTTCAGGCCGACCCGGCCGACCTTCTTCAGGTCGCCCGCGTTCGCCATCCCGCTGACCACGACGCAGAACACGATCGGCCCGATCACCATCTTGATGAGCTTCAGGAAGCCGTCGCCGAGCGGTCGCAGCGACTCGGCGAAATGCGGGAAGAACGCGCCTAGCGCGATCCCCAGGATCAATGCGACGACTACCCGGCCAAACAGCGAATTGAGGAATTTCGACACGGCGCTCTCCCGATCCAACGGTTGCAGTTTCGTCTGTTCATACTGGTAAGACCAGTGATGTTATGGTCGATAGTAGGAAGCCGATATAGTGGCGTCAAGGACGGACAAAATAGGGATTTCCCGCCCCCTCCCCACCCGCCTGACACGCACCGGACAGGGGCAGATCGTGGCTTTCCCGTAGGGCGTCCATGCACCGCCCGCGTGCGGATTACAATGCCGGTCAGACCGGCCAAAGTTCACCTCATGAAAAACGTTCCGCATACCGTGACCGACGCCGCCATCGCGACGATCCGCGACCGGATCGAGGCAGGCGTGTATCCGGTCGGCAGCCTGCTGCCGGCCCAGCGCCAGCTCTCCGAGGAGCTGGAGATCAGCCGCGCGTCGCTGCGCGAGGCGCTGTCGACGCTCGAGGCGCTCGGGATGCTGCGCATCCGCGCGGGCAAGGGCGTGTATGTCGAAAGCGCGCAGGCCACGGCCGCCCATGCGTGGCGGTTCGCCGAGCAGTCGTCGCCGCCCGATACCTACCAGATGCGCTACGCGCTCGAAGGATTCGCCGCGCGAATGGCCGCGCACGTCGTCACCGACGACGACATCGCGTGGTTCGAAGACAATCTCGCCGACCTGCACGTCGCGCTCACCGAAAGCGAACTCGACGCGGCATCGCAGCTCGACTTCGACTTCCACATGCGGATCATCCATCTCGCGGGCAACGCGGCGATCGAATCGATCCTGCGCAGCAGCGCCGACATCATGAAGGAAAGCCAGCGCATGCCGTTCTACCGGCGCGAGCTGCTGCTGTCGACGTGGACCGAGCACCGCGCGATCGTCGACGCGCTGATCGCACGCGATGCGGCCGCCGCGGGCACCGCGATCGAAACGCACATCGCGAACGCCGCGCAGCGCGCGGGCATCTTCTTCCCGACACCGCGCACCTGACGGCCCGGGCGGCCGCGCGCCGCGCGCGCCGCCCCGTCGTACCGGTCAACCTCCCGACGGATCCCGATACGCGAGCGCACGCTCGATGAACGCGCGCGCCGCGACGCTGCGGTACGCGCCCTTGCGTGTCAGCAGCGCCGCCGTGCGCGCGGGCAGCGGCGGATCGATCTCCAGCGCGCACAGGTCGGCACTCTCGCGCGCGACCGCGTCGGGCAGCACCGTCGCGAGCCGGCCGCACCGCACGAGCTCCAGCACCGCGCTGACCGTATTCGTCTCGATCGCGATCTTCGGCCTCGCGCCGTGCTCGATGAAATAGCGGTCGATGCTCTCGCGCGTCGCGAACGCGCGGCTCAGCAGCACCAGCGGCTCGCCGCCGAGCTCGGCCGGCGTCAGCGCGCGGCGCCGCCGCGCAAGACGGTGCGTGCGGCCCGTCACGAGCGCGAGCGGCTCGTCCCACAGCGGCAGTGCGTCGACGTCCGGCGCGCGCGGCGGCATGAACGCGAAGCCCGCGTCGAGCCGGTCGTCGGCGAGCAGCGCCTCGATGCGTTCCTGCGGCATCGCGTCGATCGTCAGCGCGACGTTCGGATAGTCGGCATGGAACGCGTCGATCAGCGAGCCGCTCAGGTAGGCCGCGAAGGTCGGCATCATCGCGAGCCGCAACGACCCGCCGCCGAGGCCGGCGACGTCGTGCAACGCGCGCTGCCCCGTATCGAGCTCATGCAGCGCGGCACGCGCGTGGCGCGCATAGACCTCGCCGAACTCGGTGAGCTGCACCGTGCGGCCCGAGCGGTCGAACAGCTGCACGCCGAGCGTTTCCTCGAGCTGGCGGACCTGCTGCGACAGCGTCGGCTGCGACACGTGCAGCGCGTCGGCCGCGCGCGTGAAACTGCGCTGCTCGGCGACGGCCAGGAAATAGCGGATGTGGCGGAGTAGCATGACGGCCGACGTATTGGTTTTGCCAATAAAGAGCATAACGATCCAGTCTTGGACGCTATGGTTCGATTCCCGCATCATACGCACATCCGTTCCGGCGCATCGCACCTGCTTTGCGCATCGGAACGGCCCGCCCGGGCCCGCCTGCCTGCGCCCGCCGCACGACGATCCGCCGCCCGCCCGATCCGGGCCCGGCCGCGATCCGCCCGGCGCGCATCGGTTCACCGCCGATCCGTTGACGCCGGCCCCGATTTCCGTCACCCCGCGCAGCCGACGGCCCCGTGCTGCCGGCCGGCGCTGCTGTTTTTCGCGACCATGGAACCGCATCAAGACAACCATCCTCCCCTGACCCGCGGCATGACGCTGCTGTTCGCGTGCGCGTGCGGCATCGTCATCGGCAACATCTATTACGCGCAGCCGCTGCTCGCCGCGATCGCGCACAGCTTCGGCCGCGCGCCGACCGAACTCGGCTATCTCGTCACGCTGACGCAGCTCGGGTATGCGGCGAGCCTGCTGCTGATCGTCCCGCTCGGCGACGCGGTCAATCGCCACACGCTGATCGTGCGGCTGCTGATGCTCAACGTCGTCGCGCTGGCCGCGGTCACGTTCAGCACGAACTTCACGATGTTCGTCGTCGCGAACGTCGCGGTCGGCTTCGTCACCTGTTCGACGCAGTTGCTGGTGCCGTTCGCGGCGTCGCTCGCCGACGCGCGCTCGCGCGGCCGCGCGGTCGGCACCGTGATGAGCGGGCTGCTGCTCGGCATCCTGCTCGCGCGCGTCGCGGCCGGTGCGATCGCCGACGGGTTCGGCTGGCGGGCCGTGTACGGCATCGCCGCGGTGATGGTGCTCGCGCTGACGGCCGTGCTCGCCGTGAAGCTGCCGAAGGATCGCCGCGACGCGCGCCTCGACTATGCGGCGCTGATGAAGTCGCTCGTCGCGCTGGTGCGCGCGCAACCGCTGATCGCGCTGCGCTCCGCCTACGGCGCGCTCGTGTTCGCGTGCTTCAGCCTGCTGTGGACGGGCCTCACGTTCCTGCTGAGCCAGCCGCCGTACAGCTATTCCGAAGGGCAGATCGGCCTGTTCGGCGTCGTCGGCGCGGTAGGCGCGCTCGCGGCGACGTCGGCCGGCCGGCTGGTCGATCGCGGACACGGCAATGCCGCGACGGGCTTGTTCGCGGCGGCCGTGCTCGCGTCGTTCGCGCTGATCGCGACCGGCGCGCACTCGCTGGCGGCGCTGATCGCGGGCATCCTGCTGCTCGACGTCGGCGTGCAGGGCGTCCACATCTCGAACCAGAGCGTGATCTATGCGCTGGCCGGCAACGCGCGCAGCCGCGTGACGACGATCTACCTGACAAGCTACTTCATCGGCGGCGCGCTCGGGTCGTTCGCGGCGAGCGTCGCGTACGGCATCGACGGCTGGCGCGGCGTGTGCATCGCGGGCGCGGCGCTCGCGGGCGTGCTGGTCGTGTTGTGGCTCGCGTCGCAGCGCGCCGGCGCGCGGCAGGTCACGCAGTAATTCAGCGGGGCGTTTTCTCGTCACCATGAAAAAGGGCACGCCCCGCGAAGCGCGGGCGTGCCCTTTTCACGATCGCGTCGAGACAGTCGCGCCAGTGCGTGACCGTCACGCAGCCTCGTCGACGAAATCGATCAGCACCTTCATCGCACGCTGCCGGTCGCCGGCCAGTTCGAACGCGAGGTTCGCGTCGCGCATCGGGAACACGCGCGTGACGGCCGGCCGCAGGTCGACGCGTCCCGCATTGATGAGCTGCACCGCGAGCGCGAATTCCGCGTGAAAACGGAACGAACCGCAGATCGACAGCTCCTTCGCGACCACGACGTTCTGCGGCAGGCTGACGTCGCCGCCGAGCCCGAGCTGCACGACGACCCCGCGCGGACGCATCACGTCCAGCCCGTCGCGCAGCGCGCGCGCATTGCCCGAACACTCGATCATCACGTCGAACGTGCCCTTGTCGGCGCTGTAGCGCTCGACCCATCCGGCGTCGGCCGCCGCGTTGATCGTGCGGTCGGCGCCGAGCGCGCTCGCCACTTCCAGCGGCGCCTCGACGACGTCGGTCGCGATGATCTCCGCCGCGCCGTGCACGCGCGCCGCCGCGACGGCGAGCACGCCGATCGGCCCGCAGCCCGACACGAGCACGCGCTTGCCGATCAGCGGGCCCGCGCGCGACACCGCGTGCAGCCCGACCGCGAACGGTTCGGCGAGCGCCGCGAGCGACATCGGCACGTGATCGGCAACCTTCACGCACTGCACCGCGTCGCACACGAGCGCGTTGCGGAATGCGCCCTGCACGTGCGGCATCCGCATCGCGCTGCCGTAGAAACGCATGTCGAGGCACTGGTTCGGCAGCCCTTCGAGGCAGTAGCGGCACGCACCGCACGGCCGGCTCGGATTGACCGCGACGCGATCGCCGACCTTCACCGACGTCACGTCCGGCGCGACTTCCGCGACCGTGCCGGCGACCTCGTGGCCGAGCACCATCGGCTGCTGCAGCCGGATCGCACCGAAGCCGCCGTGCCGGAAGTAATGGAGATCGGAGCCGCAGATGCCGCCCATCGCGACCTCGACGCGCACCTGACCCGGGCCGATCTCGCCCGCGTCCTGTTCTTCCACCCGCAGGTCGTTCGGCCCGTGGATCACGACACACATGCAACGCATACGCATGACAGCCTCCTCAGACGACCGGCGTGACCAGCGGCGCGCCGGCGAAGTGCGCGGCAAGGTTGTCGCGCACCAGCCAGCCCATCGCCTGGCGCGTCTCGATCGTGCCGCTCGCATGGTGCGGCTGCAGCAGCACGTTCGGCAACGCGAGGAAACGCGGGTCGATGCGCGGCTCGTTCCAGAACACGTCGAGCGCCGCACCGGCGATCGCACCACGCTCGAGCGCGTCGAGCAGCGCGGGTTCGTCGACGGTCGTGCCGCGCGACACGTTCACCAGATAGCCTTGCGGCCCGAGTGCGTCGAGCACGGCGGCGCCGACGAGGTGACGCGTCGCCGGCCCGCCCGCGAGCGTGACGATCAGCAGGTCGCACCAGCCGGCCAGCTCGGCGAGGTCGCCGAAGAAGCGGTGCGGGCTGTCCGCGCGCGGCGCGACATCGAAGTAGCCGAGCTCGACGTCGAAGCCCGACAGCCGGCGCGCGATCGTCGAGCCGATCCGGCCGAAGCCGACCACGCCGACGCGCTTGCCGTACAGCCGCGTGACGAGCGGCATGTCGCCGTCGCGCCAGGCACCGGAACGCACGTACGCGTCGCCGGCGCCGATGCGGCGCATCATCGCGAGCGCGAGCCCGACGCCGAGGTCGGCCACGTCGCCGGTCAGCACGTCGGGCGTGTTCGTCACGCGGATGCCGCGCTCGCGCGCGGCGGCCAGGTCGATCGCATCGGTGCCGACGCCGTAGCACGCGATGATCTCGAGCTTCGGCAGCGCGGCGATCAGCGCGGCATTCGCGCCGAGATCGCCGCGCGTCGCGATCGCGCGCACGCCGGCGCCGTGCTCGGCGAGGAACGCCGCGCGGTCGGCGGCTTCCCACAGCCGGTGGACGTCATAGCCTGCCGACAGCCATGCGTCGTCCCACGGCTGGTAAGGGCCCGTCATCAGCAGTTCGGGCCGCTGGGTCGATTCGTGCGCCATCTGCGCTTGCTCCTGTCGAGGTAAGTTGAATGCAAAGGCAGGCCGGGCCGCGTCAGCCGCCCGGCCCGTTCATGCGTGCCGCGCGAGCGCATCGGTGCCCGGGGCCTGCGCCACCTGTGCCGCGTCGAGCGGATCGTCGAGATCGCGGTTCAGCGTTTCGGGCATCCGCGACGTCGTGAACAGCGTGATCAGCGTCAGCAGCACCAGGTACGCGGCGATCGGCACCCAGGCGCGCACGCCGGCCGCGTGATCGCCGCCGTGCAGCGCGATCACGGTCGCGATGATCGTCGCGCCGACGAGCGGCGCAATCCCGCCCGCGAGCACAGCCGACACTTCGCGCGAGAACGACACGCCCATGTAGCGATGCCGCGCGCCGAACAGTTCGGGCAGCAGCGCGGCCTGCGCGCCGAGCATCCCCCAGTTCGCGAAGCCCTGCGCGACCGAGATCGCGATCACGCTGGCGACCACGTTCCCCTGGCTGAAGATCCACCACACCGGGAACGCGAGCGCGAGCTGCAGCCACGCGAACGTGCGATACACGCGCACGCGGCCGAAGCGGTCGCTGAGCCGGCCCGCCAGCGGCACCGTACACGCGCCGACGGTCGCCGCGCACACCAGCGCGAGCGCGCCGATCGGCCCCTTCATGCCGATCACGCCCGCGAGATAGCTGACGGCGAGTGCCTGGTAGATCGACGAGCCGCCGTTCTCGGCCATCCGCAGGCCGATGCCGATCAGCAGCGAGCGCTTCGAATGCTGCACGGCGCTCTTCAGCGGATTCGCCAATACCTGCGCACGCTTTTCGAGCCGCACGAAGGTCGGCGACTCGTGCAGCCGCACGCGCATGTAGATCCCGACCGCGACGATCACCGCGCTGAACAGGAACGGCACGCGCCAGCCCCAGCCGTCGGTGACGCGGTCGAGGTTCGCGAGCAGCAGGAAATAGACCGCGGCCGCCAGCACCGTGCCGAGCTGGATGCCCAGGAACGGCAGCGACGCATAGAAGCCGCGCTTGCCGGGCGGCGCGTATTCGGTCATCAGCACCGCGGCGCCGGCCTGCTCGGCACCGGCACCGAGGCCCTGCAGGATGCGCAGCAGCACGAGCAGCCCGGGGGCCCAGTAGCCCGCCGTTTCGAAGGTCGGCAGCACGCCGATCAGCGTGCTCGCGACGCCCATCAGCAGCACCGTCGCCGTCAGCACGAACTTGCGGCCGATCCGGTCGCCGAGCACGCCGAACACGACCCCGCCGAGCGGGCGCACCGCAAACCCGACGAAATAGGTGCCGAAGCTCGCGATCAGCCGCATCTCGGCGGTCTGCGCGGGAAAGAACAGCGGCCCGAAAACCAGCGCCGATGCGAGCGTGTACAACGCGAAATCGTAGTATTCGAGCGCGCTGCCGAGCGAGCAGGTCCATGCCGCGCGGTTGAGCTGCTTCGTGTCGACGCCGCGGCGCTCGACGGTCTCGCCCGGCGCACCGGACCCTGCATCGTGCCGCGCGGGCGGCGGGGAAATGCGATCCATCGTTGTCTCCTGTCTCCTGCCTTCCGTTCCGGAACCCGGCGCGTACCGCGACCGGGACATCGGCCCGCTCGTGCGGCGGGCTCTTCTGGGAATTCGGATGCCGGCCGCGGCCGGCGCAACGGCGCTGCGCGCATGGCGCGCTCGCGCCGCCGCTCAGACGGCGCTGGTCAGGCCGCCGTCGACGAACAGCGTCTGGCCGTTCACGAAATCGGACGCGGCCGATGCGAGGAAGATCGCCGCCCCGCACAGCTCGTCGACGCGCCCCCAGCGGCCGGCCGGCGTGCGCTTGCACAGCCAGTCCGAGAACGCGGCGTCGTCGACCAGCGCGCGGTTGAGTTCGGTTTCGAAATAGCCGGGCGCGAGGCCGTTCGCCTGGATGCCGTGGCGCGCCCAGTCGGCGCACATCCCTTTGGTCAGCATCCGCACCGCGCCCTTGGTCGCGGCATACGGCGCGATCGTCGGCCGCGCGAGCTCGCTCTGCACCGAGCAGATGTTGATGATCTTCCCGCGGCCGCGCGCGATCATGTGCCGCGCCACCGCCTGCGCGACGTTGAACACGCCGTCGAGGTTCACGCGCATCAGCGCCTGCCAGTCGTCGGGTTCGAATGCGTCGAGCGGCGCGCGGCGCTGGATGCCCGCGTTGTTCACGAGGATGTCGATCGCGCCGACGCGCGCCTCGAAATCGTCGATCGCCGCACGCACCTGCGCGTGCTCGGCGACGTCGAATACCGCGTAGTCGGCCGTGAAACCTTCCTCGCGCAGGTGCCGCACGAGCGTCGCGGCCTTCTCCTCATTGCGATCGTTGATGACGATCGCCGCGCCGGCTTCGGCCAGCCCGCGGGCGAGCGTCAGCCCGATCCCGCGTCCGGAACCGGTAATCAGTGCGCGGCGGCCGTCGAGGCGGAACCGTTCGAGCGCGTGGGTCATGCGTGTCTCCTCGTGCCAGTCGAGCCGGCGGCCCATCGCGGCCGGTCTCGCGTTGACGGTATCTTCGGCCGCCGGCCGGGTACCGCGCCAATGGTCTTTTTTGATCCGGTTATCATGAAATCTGATTACCGCCCACGCCTGCCCGCCGCCCATGGAACTCAAGCAATTGCGCGCCTTCGTCACGCTCGCGGAAGAACTGCATTTCGGGCGCGCCGCGCAGCGCCTGTTCATCGTGCAGCCCGCGCTGAGCATGCAGATCAAGGCGCTCGAGGAAGAACTCGGCGCACGCCTGTTCGAGCGCGACCGCCACAAGGTCGAACTGAGCGAGACCGGGCGCGTGTTCCTGCCCGAGGCGCGTGCCACGCTGCAGCAGGCCGCGCGCGCGGAACAGATGGCGCGGCTGTCGAGCCGCGGCGAGATCGGCACGCTGCGGATCGCGTTCGTGTCGTCGGTGCTGCCCGCGCTGCTGCCGGCCGTACTGCGCACGATGCGCGAGCGTTATCCGCTGATCACACTCGAACTGAAGGACATGCCGACGCCCGACCAGGTCGCCGCGCTGCGCGACCGGCGGATCGATTTCGGGATGATCCGGCTGCCGGCCGCGTATGCGGGCATCGACACGCGCGTGGTGCTCGAGGAAGGCTTCGTCGTCGCGCTGCCGCTCGACCATCCGCTCGCCGCGCACGACGCCATCCCGCCGGCCGCGCTGCGCGGCCAGCCCGCGTTCGTGCTCGCGCGCCGCTACGCGCCGGGCTTTCACGACGACATGCTGCTCGCGCTGAGCCGCGCGGGCACGACGCTCGAGATCGCACAGGAGTTCGGGGAGTTCACGACGATGCTCGCGCTCGTCGCGGCGGGGATGGGAATCGGGCTGATGCCGGCGGAGGCTGCCAGCGCGCTGCCGCCGAACGTGCTCGCGCGGCCGCTCGACCTGGCCGGGCACCGCACCGGTATCGGCCTCGCATGGACCGATCTCGACAGCCCGCTGAAGCGCGCGTTCGTCGACGCGCTCGAACACGTGACGGCGAACGCCGGGCAATAAAAAACCCGGCCGGAAAACCGGGCCGGGCTCGTTCGCCACGCCGGCCGCCTTGCGGCGGCCGCGCAACGTACGGGATTACTTCGCGTTCGCGAATGCGACAGCCGTATCCAGCATGCGGTTCGAGAAACCCCACTCGTTGTCGTACCAGCTCGACACCTTCACGAGGCGGCCCGACACCTTGGTCAGCGTTGCGTCGAACGTCGACGAAGCCGGGTTGTGGTTGAAGTCGATCGACACCAGCGGTGCGTCGTTGTAGCCGAGGATGCCCTTCAGCGCGCCTTCCGATGCTTCCTTCATGATCGCGTTGACTTCCTCGACCGTCGTGTCGCGCTTCGCGATGAACGACAGGTCGACGATCGACACGTTGATCGTCGGGACGCGGATCGCGTAACCGTCGAGCTTGCCGTTCAGTTCCGGCAGCACGAGGCCGACGGCCGAAGCCGCGCCCGTCTTCGTCGGGATCTGGCTGTGGGTAGCCGAACGCGCGCGGCGGAGGTCTTCGTGATAGACGTCCGTCAGCACCTGGTCGTTGGTGTAAGCGTGGATCGTCGTCATCAGGCCGGTTTCGAGGCCGATCTTGTCGTTCAGCGGCTTGACGAGCGGCGCGAGGCAGTTCGTCGTGCACGATGCGTTCGAGATGACGGTGTGCTCGGCCTTCAGCACGTCGTGGTTCACGCCGTAGACGATCGTCGCGTCGACGTCCTTGCCGCCCGGTGCCGAGATGATGACCTTCTTCGCGCCGCCCTTCAGGTGCGCGCTCGCCTTTTCCTTCGTCGTGAAGAAGCCCGTGCATTCCATCACGACGTCGACGCCAAGCTCGCCCCACGGCAGTTCTGCCGGGTTGCGGTTCGCCAGCACGCGGATCTTGTCGCCGTTCACGACGAGGTAATCGCCGTCGACCGACACTTCGCCCGGGAACTTGCCGTGCGCGGTGTCGTACTGGGTCAGGTGCGCGTTGGTCTTCGCATCGCCCAGGTCGTTGATCGCGACGATCTCGAGATCGTGCTTCTTGCCGTTTTCATAGAACGCGCGCAGCGTGTTGCGGCCGATACGGCCGTAGCCGTTGATTGCGACGCGAATCGTCATGGTCTATCTCCTGATGGCTGAAAAAATTCGTTTCGTGCAGCTTCACGTGCGACGCGCGCGAGGGGCGGCGCGCGTCGCGTATGTCTTTAGGCCAGCACGGCCTTGGCGGTCTCGACGACGTGCTCGACGGTGAAGCCGAAGTACTTGAACAGTACGCCGGCCGGTGCCGATTCGCCGAACGTGTCGATCCCGACGACGCCGCCTTCGAGGCCGACGTACTTGTGCCAGAACGCGGTCACGCCCGCTTCGATCGCGACACGGCGCACGCCGTGCGGCAGCACGCGTTCACGGTATTCGGCGTCCTGGCGGTCGAACACGTTGGTCGACGGCATCGACACGACGCGTGCCGCGATGCCTTGCTGCGCGAGCGGCTCGACGGCCTTCATCGCGAGTTCGACTTCCGAGCCCGTCGCGATCAGGATGATCTTGCGCGCGACGATCTCTTCGTCCCAGTCCTTCAGCACGTAGCCGCCCTTGTCGATGTTCGCGATCTGCGCATCGGTACGCGGGTTGAATGCCAGGTTCTGGCGGCTGAAGATCAGGCTCGACGGACGGTCGGCGGCGACCGCGTGGGTCCACGCGACGGCCGTCTCGACCGTGTCGGCCGGACGCCACACGTCGTGGTTCGGGATCAGGCGCAGGCTCGACACGTGCTCGATCGACTGGTGCGTCGGGCCGTCTTCGCCGAGGCCGATCGAATCGTGCGTGAACACGAAGATCGACGGCACCTTCATCAGCGCGGCCACGCGCAGCGCGTTGCGGCTGTAGTCGGAGAACGTCAGGAACGTGCCGCCGAACGGCTTGTGGCCGCCGTGCAGCGCGAGGCCGTTGATCGCGGCGCTCATGCCGAATTCGCGCACGCCGTAGTTGATGTGGTTGCCCAGCACGACGCCCGGGCCTTCCGGATTCGCGCGGACGGCCTTCGACGCCTTCCAGTTGGTCAGGTTCGAGCCGGTCAGGTCGGCCGAGCCGCCGAGCAGCTCCGGCAGCGCGGCAGCCAGCCCTTCGATCGCCTGCTGCGACGCCTTGCGGGTCGCAACCGTCTCGGCGCGCTCGTTCGCGCCGGCGATGATCGCCGCGGCCTTTTCAGCCCAGTCGGCCGGCAGCTTGTTGGCCATCCGGCGCTCGAATTCGGCGGCTTCTGCCGGGAACTTCGCGCGATAGGCGGCGAACGTCGCATCCCATTCGGTTTCGGCGCGCTTGCCGGCTTCCTTCGCATCCCAGGCCGCGTAGACTTCCTGCGGGATCACGAACGGCTCCCACTTCCAGCCGAGCGCTTCGCGCGTCTTCGCGATTTCTTCCGCGCCGAGCGCCGCGCCGTGCACGTCGTGGCCGCCGGCCTTGGTCGCCGCGCCCTGGCCGATCACCGTCTTGCAGCAGATCAGCGTCGGCTTGTCCGACAGCTTCGCCTTCGCGATGGCCGCGTCGACCGCGTCGACGTCATGGCCGTTCACGTTCGGGATCACGTTCCAGCCGTAGGCTTCGAAGCGCTTCGGGGTGTCGTCGTGGAACCAGTTCACGACGTCGCCGTCGATCGAGATGCCGTTGTCGTCGTACAGCGCGATCAGCTTGTTCAGCTTCAGCGTGCCGGCGAGCGAGCAGGCTTCGTGCGAGATGCCTTCCATCAGGCAGCCGTCGCCGAGGAACACGTACGTGTGGTGATCGACGATCTTCGTGCCGTCACGGTTGAACTCGTCGGCCATCAGCGCTTCGCCGAGCGCCATGCCGACCGCGTTCGCGAGACCCTGGCCGAGCGGGCCGGTGGTCGTCTCGACGCCCGGCGTGATGCCGTATTCCGGGTGGCCCGGCGTCTTCGAGTGCAGCTGGCGGAAGTTCTTCAGCTCTTCCATCGGCAGGTCGTAGCCGGTCAGGTGCAGCAGCGAGTACAGCAGCATCGAGCCATGGCCGTTCGACAGCACGAAGCGGTCGCGGTCCGCCCAGTGCGGGTTCGTCGGGTTGTGCTTCAGGTGGCGCGACCAGAGCGCGACGCCGATTTCGGCCATGCCCATCGGCATGCCGGGGTGGCCGGAGTTCGCTTGCTGGACGGCGTCCATCGCGAGCGCGCGGATCGCGTTGGCCATCAGGGTGGTGGAGGCGGGAGACGAAGTCGTCATGTCGAGTCCGGAGAACGAGTCGAGGAAACGGGGCACGGCGGCATCCGGAAGCTCGGGCGTCGATCGTTCCCGGCGCGCGGTGCGGCGCCTGACGGACGCGAAGCGGACGGAGCCTACGGACGAGGCTGCAAAGCTCGTCATTTTAACAGATGGCCTGACATTTCCCTTGTCGGCGCGTAGTGTTCCGGCACGGTTTTCCGTCAAACCGCCCGCCTCCTATAATTCAGACGTCGGAACTCCCTGCCCTGGCGGCCCGCCCGTGAGCACGACCCTTCTCTTTCATCCCACGCCCGACGCCGCGTACGGCTTCCCGAACGCCCGTCGGCTCGCGCACGTCGCATCGCCGCACCAGCAGATCGAAGTCTGGGAAACGCCGCAGCTCGGCCGCCTGTTTACGCTCGACGGCCGGCCGATGACGTCGGTCGGCGACGAATACGTGTATCACGAGTGCATGACGCACCCGGCCGCGCTCGCGCATCCGTGCCCGAGGAAGGCGCTCGTGCTCGGCGGCGGCGACGGCGGCGCGGCGCGCCAGTTGCTCAAGCACGCATGCATCGAGCGGATCGTCGTCGCGGAGCTCGACGACGAGGTGGTCGGCATGGCGCGTCGTTATCTCGACGACGTGCACCAGGGCGCGCTCGACGATCCGCGCGTCGAGGTCGTGATCGGCGACGCCGCGCATTTCGTCACGTCGACCGTCGAACACTTCGATCTCGTCGTGTTCGACCTCACGCCGCCCGATTCGCCGGCGGCCGGCCTCTATACGCGCGAGTTCTACGCGCGACTCAAGCGGATCCTCACGCCGTGCGGCGCGATCTCGATGCACCTCGGCTCGCCGCTGTTCCACACGGCGCGCATCGCCGCGCTGCTCGACGACCTGCGCGCGAGCTTCTCGGTCGTCGATCCGTTGTCCGCGCACGTGCCGCTGTACGGCTCGCAGTGGCTGATGGCGATCGCGAGCGACACGCTCGACGCGGCCGCGCTGTTCGCGCACGACGTCGACGAGCGGCTCGCCGCCCGCCGCGTCCAGGGTTTGCGTTACTACGACGCCCGGCTGCATGCGTCCCTCTTTGCCCTGCCGCGCGCGCTGCGCGATACACTGGGCGTTCGCCGCTGAGCGTCGGCGCGGCGCCTCGCTCCGCTTTCCCGTCGTGTCTTCGCAAAATGCGTGACGTGCGGCACGGGGCGAATCGCCCCGGACGCCGCGCCGCCCCCTGAACGAACGCCGAAGCATGGAATCAGCGCAAGCGCCGAAGCGCCCACACAGGAGATTTTCATGACCGATCCACGTCCGGCCAACGTGCCTTGGTTGACACCCTACCTGGCCGTACGCAACGCGCGCGCGGCCATCGATTTCTTCAAGGCCGCATTCGGCTTCGAGCTGCGCGACGTGCACGACGAGGACGGCGCGATCATGCACGTCGAGATGGCCTACCGCGGCCAGCTGATCGTGATGTTCGCGCCCGAGGGTGCGTTCGGCTCGACCGCACTCACGCCGAAGAGCGCGAACGCCACCGCGCCGCAGTCGTTCTACCTGTATGTCGACGACGTCGACGCCACCTGGCAGCGCGCGCTCGACGCGGGCGCGAAATCGCTGAGCCCGCCGCAGGATCAGTTCTGGGGCGACCGGTTCGCGCAGATCGAGGATCTCGACGGCTACCGATGGGCGCTCGGGCGCCGTCTCGACGCATGACCCCAACCGCTACACGCATGAACGAAGCCACCACCACCGCGGCCGTGCCGCGCTTTTTCGTCGACGCGGCACTGCGCGCCGACGCCACGCTCGCGTTGCCGGCCGATGTCGCGCGCCACGCGCAGGTGCTGCGCCTGCAGCCCGGCGACGTGCTCGCGCTGTTCGACGGCACGGGCGGCCAGTACCGCGCGCGGCTCGTCGAGATCGACAAGCGCAGCGCGCTCGCGCAGATCGACACGTTCGACCCGGCCGAAGCCGAGCCGCCTTATCGCGTGACGCTCGCGCAAGGCATCGCCGGCGGCGACAAGATGGACTGGGTGATCGAGAAAGCCGTCGAGCTCGGCGTTGCCGCGGTCGTGCCGCTGTCGACCGCGCGCGGCGTCGTGAAGCTCGCCGGCGAGCGCGCGGACAAGCGCGTCGCGCACTGGCGCGGCGTCGTGCGCGCGTCGTGCGAACAATGCGGGCGCAACCGCGTGCCCGACGTCGCGCAGATCGCCGGCTTCAACGCGTGGCTCGATACGCTGCCGGCCGCGCCGGCCGACGGCGAGCTGCGGCTGCTGCTGTCGCCGCGCGCGAGCATCCCGTTCGCGTCGCTGCCCGACGCGCCGCCTGCGGCAACCGTCACGCTGCTGATCGGGCCGGAAGGCGGGCTGTCGCCCGACGAGGAAAACGCGGCCCGCGCACGCGGGTTCACCGCGCTGTCGCTCGGGCCCCGCGTGCTGCGCACCGAGACGGCCGGCGCGGCCGTGCTCGCCGCGCTCGCCGCGCGCTGGGGCGGGTGGTGATCGCGAGGCGCGGCCGGGCACGCCCCGCGGCATGACGCCGGCGCACGGCGACGCGTGTCAGCGCGCCGCGCTGAACGGCTCGATGTCGATGACGGGGGAAGTCTGGAGCGCGGATGCCAGCGCGTCGAGGTTGTCCGCGTCGAGCGCGAGCGCCGGCCCGGTGATCCGCAGCTTGCGCGCCGGCGGCGTCGCCCGGATCGCCGTGATCAGCGGGCCGCGATAGCGCAGGTTCATCATCATCTGCACCGCCTGCACGATGCTGACCGATCGGCCGCCCTGCTGGAACGTGGCCGCGTCCACCGTGTCGTTCCAGCCCTGGATGAAGCCGCCGGCGTCGATCCGCGTGTTCAGGTCGATCCACCGCTGCTTCTTCGCGTCCGCGCTGTCGTCCGACGCCCGCAGCGCGTCGGACGCGCGGCTCACGTCGGCATCGTGCTTCGCGCGCCATGCCATGTAGCCGAGCGCGAACACCATGTTGTCCGGCAGGATGTCGTCGTCCTGCACGACGTCGAACAGGCGCCGCGGCGCCTGTTGCGCGACGAACGCCGGCGTCAGGATCCACACGCTCCCGTTGCGCAACGCGCCGGTCGTCCTGCCGAGCGCGGGCTCGCCGCTGTCGACCGCGATGCGCGTCAGCAGGCCGGCGTCGACCAGTTCGTCCAGTTGCGCCGCCAGCGCCGGCGACGCGTGAATCGCGGCGGCCACCGCCGCGTACTGGTCCGGTGTCGAGCGCGTGCGCAGATCGGCGAGCAGCCGCTCGACGGCCGCGTGCGCCGTCGGCGAAACCGGCAGCGCGACCGGCTCGGCGGCGTTGTCGCCCGCCACAGCCGCTCCGCACATCGAAACAGCCACCGCGACAACCAGCATCCCTCGCGTGAGGATCTTCATCGTTCACTCCCCGTTCGAATGCACGGCATGCCGGCCATGTGCAGCGGCCGGGATCGCGTCGCTTACTTGTCGGCTTCTCCGCCCGCCGAGCCGATCGGCCCCAGCAGCGCATCAACCAGCGGCGACAGCACGTCACCCGGAGAACCCGTGAGCCAGCCCTTCTCGTTCGTGCCGTAGAGATCGACCTGCCCCGTCACGGGGCGGCCCATCGGGGCCTCGTCGTAGACGCGCGCCATGCCCGAGAAAAACGCGGCGAGGAAGGCCGTCCGGGCCTTGTCGGTCTTCAGGCGCGGGTTGCCCAGCTTCTCCTTCAGCGCCTTCACGCCGGGCTCCACATCGACGACACGGCACGAAAAATCGACCGTCGCGATCGATTCGCCCGCCACGTACTCGTTCGGCTTCTGCGTCGAACCGGTCGCCTTGCATTCGGAACGCGCCAGCACATGCTGATACGACGTGATCGACGCGCTGATCGGTTCGCGCAATGCCGCGCGAGACCTGGCCGGCATCTTCGACAGCAGCGCGGCGATCATGTTGTCGCGCATCGTGTCGCCGAGCTTCGGGATCGCCGCGACGTCGAGTGCGTCCTTGCCGTCGAAGCGCGTGCGCATGGCATCGTTGAACTGCGCCGCCTTGGCGACGTCGCCGTTGACGAAGGTGCCGAGATACAGATCGGTGGTCTGCTCGGGCGTCAGCACCGCCGCGTGCGCGGCACCGCCCGCGACGAGCGCGGACAGCACAGCCGCGCGCGTCGCGCGGAACAACGGAAAACGCGCGCCGCGGCGCGCATGAAGGGAAACGTCCATCGGTCGGGTCATGTCGGTATCGAATCGATCGGGCCGGCGCGGCAGCCTCATTGCTGGCTGGCGGCGACCGCCGCGACAACCGGGCCGGACAGCGCATCGACGACGGGCTTCAGCAGGCTTTCGGGGCTGTCGGTCGTCCAGCCCTTGCTGTCCGAACCGACCATCTCCACCTGCCCCTTGATGCGCCGGCTGACCGGGGCGTCGTTGAACGCGCGCGCCACGTCCGTGAACGTCGTCCTGACAGCCGCGAAGCGCTGCTGGTCGGTTTTCGCGTCCGCGCGCGCTTTCGTGGCCGCGTCGCCCGGCGGCGTGACATCGGCCACCTTGCACTCGAAACTGACCGTGGCGCGTTCCTGCCCCTTCCCGCCTGCACCCGGCGTGCGCTTGACGCCGGTGACGTTGCATTGCGAGCGCCGCAACGCGCCCGTGTACGCGACCAGCATCGAGTCGAGCGACGGCGCCAGCGCTTCGCGCGCGGATTCCGACATCAATGCCAGCGTCTGCCCGAGCATCTGTTCGCGCATGTCGCCGTACATGTCGGCCGGCAGCAGCATGTTCCGGGCCTCCTTCGGATCGGCGGTCTCGCGCACCGTGTCGTTGAATTGCTCGACCTTGGCCGCGTCGTTGTTGACGATGGCGCCCAGATAAACGTCGACGGTCTGTTCGGGTGTGAGCGCCGCGGCCTGCGCGGCAAGCGGGATGCCGAGCGACAGCGCACACGTGGCCAGCGCGCGGACGAGCGGGCGGCGCGCACGGGCGCGCGCCGCAAATCGGGTAGCGGTCATGGGAAAACGGCCCTCTCTCGAATGATTGGTGTTGTGCGCCCGGCGCGGCGGCCGCGGCCGGGCTGACCGATTGTCGCGGAAAAAGGTGCGCGATGAAAGGCTTTTGTCGGGCCGGGCGCGGCGCGTGCAGCGCATCGCGCGCGGACGCAAAAAAGCCCGCTCGAAGCGGGCTTTGGGCAGGTGTTTCACCGGATCGGCCGTTGGCCGACCCGTGCTTATGCGAACGAGTAGAACACGCGGAACGCGACCTTGCGCTCGGCCCAGAATTCGGCCGCCTCGCGGAACACGTCGAGCAGCGTCTCGCGCCCTTCCTTGTCGAATTTCTGCGCGATCGGCAGCCCTTCGAGGACGATCACGAAACCGGGCTGCGCGCCGGCCTTCGCGACGAGGTCGGTCAGGCAGTCGTACAGCGCGTCGTAGTTCTTCCCGAAATGTTTCGGGAACAGGAACGATGTCGCGATCGTTTCCATCACTTCCTGCTTCGACTGCGCGGCGCCGCAATATGCATACAGGAAATGCTGGCCGAGCCGGCCGGCTTCGTCGGCAAGATCCTGCACGCGGAACGCGCGGATCGACTGCACGAGATTGGGTCGCACGGTCGTGAAAAGGCTCATAGGCTCCTCGTTCGATGAAAGCCCGGGCTCGGCTTCCTGTTGCTCCGGCGTGCCGCCGGCCTGCGCCGCCGCGTGCAGTTGAATCACGCGCTGAAACAGGTTGCCGTCGCCGGCCGCGAACAGTTCCGCCGCCGCCGTTTCGTGCGCGTAGATGGAGTCGCTCATGCCATTCGTCCCGAAGTCATTCAACAATACGTTTAAAACTGTTGTAGTGGTCGCCCGTGTAATAACAGTTGTCGATCCGGCGCAACGGCCCGCCACAGACGATCCGGCGCGCGCCGCGATTGCGGGCACGCGGCGTCGGTACCGTGTACTCATGGTAGTAGCCGCGCTTCGCTTTTGGCAGGATCCGCTCGCGGTTGCCAAACACGACGCCGTCTTTCTCGTACGGATAGGGGCCGCCGGCGCCGATCAGGCCCAGCGTGGTCACGGCCTCGCGCGGAAGACTGGCGGTCGGGATCGTATCGAGCCCGCTCGCCGCGACGTCGGCCGGAACGGCCTCCCGTGCGTAAGCGGCGGAAACCAGACTGCCCGTCGGCGTGCCGACGATACCCATCGCGAACATCGCGAAGACGGACGCGAGCGCGCCGTTGCGGAGCCACTTGCGTGCCATGAACCAGGGTTCCCGCTGTTAAATCAAGTAGTTGACGACCAACAAAGGCGTTAGCGTAGCGTTATTGGCCGCGCGAATCAATGTCCGTTTGGGAATCGAAAGCATCGCGATGTCCGGAATTACGCATTTTTTACCGAAATCACACTACATTTATCTTACACAGGATAAAATAAAGGCGGCATCTCTCGTACGGCAAGACCTGCCTCCTTGCTGCGCTCGCTACCAGGAGTGGAGAGATGCTGCTGTTGCCTTGAGGGAAGCGCGTTTGCGCCCTGCCCGCGGCGTGCCCATTGCGGGCACGCCTCTTTTTGCTTTTGTTTACAATTTCGCCCGACGCGCCACGCCGGTTCGACCGGCCTGGCGCGTTCGTTTTGGCTCAGCGCGCGGCGTTCACGTCGGCGACCAGCAGCGCCGCCATGTTGACGATGCGACGAACGGTCGCCGATTCGGTCAGCACGTGCACCGGCTGTGCGGCACCCAGCAGGATCGGCCCGATCGCGATGTTGTTGCCCGCAGCCGTCTTCAGCAGGTTGTACGCGATGTTCGCGGCGTCGATGTTCGGCAGGATCAGCAGGTTCGCTTCGCCTTCCAGCGTCGATTCCGGCAGGATTTCCTTGCGCAGCGCCGCGTCGAGCGCGACGTCGCCGTGCATCTCGCCATCGACCTTCAGCTCCGGTGCACGTTCCTGCAGGATCGCGAGCGTATCGCGCATCTTCTTCGCCGAAGGTGCGTTGCTCGTGCCGAAATTCGAGTGCGACACCAGCGCGACCTTCGGCTCGATGCCGAAGCGGCGCACTTCTTCCGCGGCCATGATCGTGATCTCCGCCAGTTCCTCCGGGGTCGGATCGACGTTCACGTGAGTGTCGACGAGGAAGATCTGGCGGCCCGGCAGCACGAGGCCGTTCATCGCCGCATACACGCTGCAGCCCGGGCGCTTGCCGATCACCTGGTCGATGAAGTGCAGGTGGCGGTGCGTGGTGCTGATCGTGCCGCAGATCATCCCGTCCGCTTCGCCCTTCTTCACCAGCATCGAGCCGATCAGCGTGGTGCGGCGGCGCATCTCGACGCGCGCGAGCTGCTCGCTGATGCCCTTGCGCGCCATCATCTTGTAGTACGTCTGCCAGAAGTCGCGGTAGCGCTCGTCGTGCTCGGTGTTGACGACCGTGAAATCGGTGCCCGGCGTCAGGCGCAGGCCATAGCGCTGGATACGGTGCTCGATCACCGACGGGCGGCCGATCAGGATCGGCTTCGCGAGTTTTTCGTCGACGATGATCTGAACGGCACGCAACACGCGCTCTTCTTCGCCTTCCGCGAATACAACGCGCTTCTTCTCTTCCGGCGCAGCGCGCGCGATCTGGAAGATCGGCTTCATCGTCGTGCCGCTGTGGTACACGAACTGCTGCAGGTGCTGCTTGTAGGCTTCCATGTCCTCGATCGGGCGCGTCGCGACGCCGCCGTCCATCGCGGCCTGCGCGACGGCCGGCGCGATCTTCACGATCAGGCGCGGATCGAACGGCTTCGGAATCAGGTATTCGGGCCCGAACGACAGATCCTGGATGCCGTACGCGGTCGCGACGATGTCGCTCTGCTCGTGCTGCGCGAGCTCGGCGATCGCGTTGACGGCCGCGATCTCCATTTCACGCGTGATCGTCGTCGCGCCGACGTCGAGTGCGCCACGGAAGATGAACGGGAAGCACAGGACGTTGTTGACCTGGTTCGGGTAGTCGGTGCGGCCGGTCGCGAGGATCGCGTCGGGGCGCACTTCGAGCGCCGCTTCCGGCAGGATTTCCGGCGTCGGGTTCGCGAGCGCGAGGATCAGCGGGCGCTCGGCCATGCCCTTCACCATCTCCGGCTTCAGCACGCCGGCGGCCGACAGGCCGAGGAAGATGTCCGCGCCGTCGATCACTTCGGCCAGCGTCCGGGCTTCCGTTTCGCGGGCGAAACGCTCCTTGTCCGGGTCCATCAGCTCGGTGCGGCCCTTGTAGACCACGCCGGCCAGGTCGGTCACCGTGATGTTCTCGAGCGGCAGGCCGATGTCGACCAGCAGGTCGAGACACGCGAGCGCGGCCGCGCCCGCGCCGGACGCGACGAGCTTGACCTTCTTGATGTCCTTGCCGACGACCTTCAGCCCGTTCGTGACGGCGGCGGCCACGACGATCGCGGTGCCGTGCTGGTCGTCGTGGAACACCGGGATCTTCATCCGCTTGCGCGCTTCGCGCTCGACGATGAAGCAGTCAGGTGCCTTGATGTCTTCCAGGTTGATCCCGCCGAAGGTGGGCTCCAGCGCGGCGATCACGTCGACGAGCTTGTGCGGATCCGACTCGTTCAGCTCGATGTCGAACACGTCGATGCCCGCGAACTTCTTGAACAGCACCGCCTTGCCTTCCATCACCGGCTTCGACGCGAGCGGCCCGATGTTGCCGAGGCCGAGCACCGCCGTGCCGTTCGTGACGACGCCGACCAGGTTGCTGCGCGCGGTGAAGCGTGCCGCGTTGAGCGGATTCTCGACGATCTCCTCGCACGCGTACGCCACACCCGGCGAGTACGCGAGCGCGAGGTCGCGCTGGTTGATCATCTGCTTGGTCGGGGCGATCGCGATTTTCCCGGGGGTCGGGAATTCGTGATAGTCGAGGGCGGCTTCGCGGAGCTTGGCTTTGGAGGAGGATTGGGTGGACATGTGTCTCGTGACGGGCGGATTAGAATAACTGTTCGACGGCATTGTAGCGCCAATCATCGGCCGCCAGACCGGCGATTCGGGTGCAACAGCCGCGACAAAAATGTACCGGATGGTGCAGAAGCGCCGCCGTTCGCCTCGTACAATGCCGTTCCTTCAACCGTTCCGGATCGCCCGCCGTGCCAGCCGCCCTCTCCGAGTTTTCACTGATCGAACGCTTCTTCACGCGCCGCGCCGCGCAGGGCGCGCGCGCGTCGACGCTCGGCATCGGCGACGATTGCGCGCTGATCGCGCCGCGATCCGGGAAATTGCTGGCCATTTCGACGGACATGCTGGTGGAAGGCCGCCACTTCTTTCCCGATGTCGCGCCCGATGCGCTCGGCCACAAGACGCTCGCGGTCAACCTGTCCGACCTCGCGGCGATGGGCGCCGAACCGCGTGCCTTCACGCTCGCGTGCGCGCTGCCGCGTGCCGACGCGGCGTGGCTGGAAGCATTCAGCAACGGGCTGTTCGCGCTCGCCGAGCGCTACGGCTGCGAGCTGATCGGCGGCGACACCACGAGCGGCCCGCTGAACCTGTGCGTCACCGTATTCGGCGAAGTCGCGCCCGACGCCGCACTGCGGCGCGATGCCGCGCGCGACGGCGACGACGTCTGGGTGTCCGGCACGCTCGGCGATGCGCGCGCCGGCCTCGGCGTCGCGCGCGGCGAATGGGTGGCCGGCGCGGCCGAAGCGGCTGCGTTCCGGCACGCGCTCGAGCGCCCCGAGCCGCGCATCGCGCTCGGCCTGGCGCTCGCGGGCGTCGCGCACGCGGCGCTCGACATCTCGGACGGCCTCGCCGGCGACCTGCAGCACATCCTTGCCCGCTCGCACGTGCGCGCCGAGATCGATGCCGACGCGGTGCCGCGCTCGGCCGCGCTCACGACGCTGCCGCCCGACGTGCAGCGACGCTGCACGCTGGCCGGCGGCGACGACTACGAACTGTGCTTCACCGCGCCGGCGGCGGCCCGCGCGGCGGTCGAAGCGGCCGGCCTGACGGCCGGCGTGCCGGTCACGCGAATCGGTACAATACGCGCGTTGTCCGCGCCGTCGGAACAGCCCGCGATCGCGTGGCGCGACGCCGCCGGCGCGCCCCTCGCCCTCACGTTGCACGGCTTCGACCACTTCCATGCAGACTGACCCGACGCCCCCGCACGCTGCGGCCGAGCCCGGCTCCGCACCTGGCGGACACGCGCCGCGGCGCGCGACCGCGCGCTTCATGCTGTCGCACCCCGCGCACCTCGTGTCGCTCGGCTTCGGCAGCGGGCTCGCGCCGCTCATGCCCGGCACGTTCGGCTCGCTGTTCGGCTGGCTCACGTTCGTCGTGCTCAACCGCTACCTGACGGTGCCCGAATGGTGGGCGCTGATCGCGGTCGGCTTCGTGGCGGGCACGTGGCTCACCGGCTTCACCGCGAGAAAGATGGGCACGTCCGATCCGGGCGCCGTCGTCTGGGACGAAATCGTCGCGATCTGGCTCGTGATGCTGTTCGTCACGCCCGCGACCTTCATCGGCCAGCTATGGGCGTTCGTCGCGTTCCGCATCTTCGACATGCTCAAGCCGCCGCCGATCCGCTATTTCGAGCGCCGCCTGAAAGGCGGGCTCGGCATCATGGTCGACGACCTGGTCGCCGCGTTCATGACGCTGCTCGTGATCGCCCTGTGGCGCTCCGTCGTCGGCTGACCGATTTCCCGACTCCCGTTTCCCGACGCGCATGCCAACCGATTCCGTCGTCCACCAGCTTGCGATCCGCGCAGGCAACAAGCTGCGTGACGAGCACCTGACGCTCGCCACCGCCGAATCCTGCACCGGCGGCATGATCGCCACCGCGATCACCGACATCTCCGGCAGCAGCCAGTGGTTCGAGCGCGGCTTCGTCACGTACTCGAACCAGGCCAAGATCGACATGATCGGCGTGCCGCCCGACCTGATCGACAAGCACGGCGCCGTCAGCGAGCCCGTCGCGCGCGCGATGGCCGAAGGCGCGCTGCGCAACAGCCGCGCGCAGGTCGCGCTGTCCGTCACCGGTATCGCGGGCCCGGCCGGCGGCAGCGAGAAGAAACCGGTCGGCACCGTGTCGTTCGGCTGGAGCAACCGGCTGCATACCGACGTCGAGACGCTCGTGTTCAAGGGCGACCGCGATCAGATCCGCACGCAGGCGGCCGCGCATGCCCTGCGCGGGCTGCTGAAGCTGCTCGACGAGCGCGAGGGCTGACCGGCCGGGGCGCCCGCCGCGCCCTGCCGGCCCGCTTACTGGATCGCGTCGGGCTTCACGACGATCCAGTTCTTGTCCGCCGTGACCGGCAGGCCGAGCGACTTCTGCCGCGCGGCCGATTCATCCGACCACGCGCGGATCTGCGCCATCTGCTTGTCCTTCTTGTTCACCCACACGCGCACGCCGCCGCGCGCGACGTCGGTCGCGTTCAGCAGCATGTAGCCGTCGGACGTCGGCGTGTCGCCCGCGACGAGCACCGGCTTCTTCCACTGGTCGATCCAGCCGACGATCGAGCCGAGCTTGCCTTCGTACCACGTCATCGGGTTCATCAGGAACGGCGTGATCACGAGGCTGCGGTTCGCGGCCTCGTCGTACTTGCCCGCCTTGATCTGCAACCGGGACGTCGTCAGCGCGCCGGTCGCCGGGTTGCGCAGCAGCGTCGTCACGCCGATCACGTTCTGCGGCTTCACGTTGTAGCCGTACTTCGGGTCGGACAGCACGAGCCGCGCGAGCTCCTCGTGCGCGGCCGTCATCACGTAGACCTCGATCCCGTTCTCGCGCAGCGCGTTGTACAGCTCCTGCATCCCGCGGAAGAAACGCGGTGGGTTCACCGTGCCGTCGGCCACCTTGTCGCCCTGCCAGTAGCGGATCGGGATCGGCTTGCCGTCGGCGAGCATCGCGTCGACGTGGCGCTTCAGGTCGGCCAGCGACTGCCCGGCGAATGCCTGCGCGATCCACGGGTAGCAGACCAGGTCGTCGATCTCGCAGAGCCGGTAGTAATAGCTCGTCAGCGATTCCTTGTAGTCGGCGGAATCCTTGAACGGGATCAGCTTCAGCGACGGGTCGAGCGTGTCGCGCGTCAGCACGCCGCGGTTCTCCAGGTACGGCAGCAGCGACTCCTCGAGGTCGTAGCGATAGGTCGTGTTGTCGGCGTCGAACACCGCGTAGTCGCCGCGGTTCGCGTGCGCGGCGATCATCGCGTTCAACGCCTTCGCGCTGTCGGCCGGCCAGTGCGACAGGTCCGCCGCGTGGGCGAAGCTCATGCACAACGACGCGGCAAGCGCGCTCAGAAGACGTCGGGACAGCTTGGGCATGGCGTCACTCCCTTTCTTGACGGTTTCGTTACAGATCGATGACAAGCGCGAGCATCGCGCGATTGGCGCGCGGACATGCGGTGCGGAAACGACGGGAAATTGCCCGTGCGCGTCAGTGCGACGGCCGGGAAGGCGGGAAACGGACGCGGTAAGGCGGAGAAAGCGGCACGGGCCCGCGAACGCGGGCCTGCCGGAACCGGCTGCCCGCGCGGGCAGCCGGCGCCATTCTCGATCAGCGATGCGCGTTGATCGTGTCGCGGGTCTTCTGCGCGGCGAGCGCCGCGGCTTCGGCGAAATCCTCGCCCTTGCTCGCGTACAGGATCGCGCGCGACGAGTTGATCATCATGCCGGTGCCGTCGGCCGTGCGGCCTGCGTTGACGGTCGCCTGCACGTCGCCGCCCTGCGCGCCGATGCCGGGGATCAGCAACGGCATGTCGCCGACGATCCCGCGCACGATCTCGATTTCCTTCGGGAACGTCGCGCCGACCACGAGGCCGAGCTGGCCGTTCTTCGCGTTCCACTTGTTCGCCGCGAGATCGGCCACGACCTGGTACAGCGGCCGGCCGTTCGTGTCGAGGAACTGCAGGTCGGAGCCGCCCGGGTTCGACGTGCGGCACAGCACGATCACGCCCTTGCCTTCGTGCTCGAAGTACGGCTCGACCGAGTCGTAGCCCATGTACGGGTTCACCGTGACGGCGTCCGCCCGATAGCGCTCGAACGCTTCGCGCGCGTACTGCTCGGCCGTGCTGCCGATGTCGCCGCGCTTCGCGTCGAGGATCACGGGCAGGCCCGGGTGCTGGAGGTGGATGTGCGCGATCAGGCGCTCGAGCTGGTCTTCCGCGCGATGCGCGGCGAAGTAGGCGATTTGCGGCTTGAACGCGCTCGCGTATTGCGCGGTCGCGTCGACGATCTGCCGGCAGAATTCGAAGATCGCGTCGGGCTGGCCCTCGAACTGCACGGGAAAGCGCGACGGCTCGGGATCGAGGCCGACGCACAGCAGCGAATTCGTGCGCTGCCACGCGGCGCGCAGCGATTCGATGAAAGTAAGCGGGGAAGACATGGCGGGTACTCGCGGCAAACCGTTGGTAGACCGCGTATTTTACCCGCGTCGCCGGCGCGCCTCGCGTGTCGCGCCATTGCCGCGCGCATCGGCGCGCTCGACGGTGAACGCGAACCGCCGCGTGAGCCGCTCGCCGGGCGCGAGCAGCGTCATCCCGTGCGCGGTCGCGCCGCCCGGCAGGTTCACCGCGTTGATCGGATGATCGACCGGCTCGAAGCAGAAAAAATCCTCGCCGGGCGGGGTATAGAGCACGTACGCATCGGCGTCGGCCGCCACCGTCAGCGACAGTCCGCGGCGCGGCCAGCTCACCGTCGCGTGGCCGCCCCAGCCGGTGAATGCGTGATTGACGAGCGCGGCCGGCAGCGGATACGCGACGCCGAACTGCCAGGCCGGCGGCACGCTCACGTGCCGCACCGGCAGGAAATCGGCGCCCGACAGCCACAGCCCGCCGGCGGCCGCGGCCAGCTCGGTCACGTCGTCGCGCACCAGGAACGGATGCACACCGAGCCCGAACGGCAATCGCGCGCGCCCCGCATTCTCGATCGTCAGCGCGATCGACAGCGTCGTATCGTCGAGCTCGAACGACTGGATCGCGCGGAACGCATACGGCGCACCGGCGGTGCGATCGAGCGACAGCTGCAGCGACGTGGCGGTCGCATCGTCCACCTGCCATGGCGCGAGCCAGCCGTCGCCATGGATCGGCAGCGGCTCGTCGCGGCGGTTGCGCGGCACCGCGACGCTGCGCCCGTCGCATTCGAAACGCGCGCCGCCGATGCGGTTCGAGTAAGGCAGCAGTGGGTAGCACGCGAGCTGGTTCGGGTCCGTCGCCGTCTCCGGGTGGTCGCAGCGGCGGAACACCGGCATCAACGCGCCGTTGTCGCCGCGCCAGTCGAAGCGCGCGATGCCGCCGCCGAGATGCGGCAGCACGTCGAGCCGCAGCGCCGCGTTCGACAGCGTGACGGCCGCCGCATGCGCGGCGCCGACGCCCTGCGCGAAGGCGGCCGTCTGCGGGCCGGGGCTGACCGGCTGCGCGGCGGCGGCCAGGCGCGCGCGTCGCGACTGGCTGGTGGACGACGATGCGCGCGAGGACGTGGCGGTCATGATGAACTCCTTTCCTTCGTCGAAGAAACAATGCGGGTCGTGCGAACGGTCAGGCCCAGCCGCCGTCGACGATCACGTCCTGCGCGGTGATCATCCGGCTGTCGTCGGCCGCGAGGAACAGCGCCATCCGCGCGAGATCGGCGGGCAGCAGTTCGGCGTCGATGCACTGGCCGGCCTTGATCGCCGCGCGGCCCGCGTCGTCGAGCCACAGCCGGCGCTGCTTGTCGGTCATCACCCAGCCCGGCACCAGCGAATTCACGCGGATGCCGAACGGGCCGAGGTCGCGCGCGAGGCCGCGCGTCAGGCCCTGCACGGCCGCCTTCGCCATCACGTAGACGGGATAACCGCCGTTCTTCAGCATCCAGCTGATCGAGCCGAGATTGATGATCGCGCCGCCGCCCTGCCGCTTCATGTCGTCGATCACCGCCTGCGCGGCGAAGAACTGGTGACGCAGGTTCACCGCGATGCCCGCGTCGAACGATTCGGGCGTCACGTCGCCGATCGCGTGGCGCGCGTCGTTCGCCGCGTTGTTCACGAGCACCGCGATCGCGCCGATGCGCGCGCGGATCGCGTCGATCGCATGGCGCAGCGCGCCGACGTCGGTCAGGTCGCACTGGATGAACAGCGGCGCATGGCGTACGTGCGCGAGGCTGTCCGCCAGCGCGGCGCCGGCGCTCGCGTCGAGGTCGACGAACGCGACGCGTGCGCCCTGCAACGCGAAGTGTTCGACGAACGCCGCGCCGATGCCGGTCGCGCCGCCCGTGATCAGCACCGCGCGATCCTCGAGGCTCGGATACCGTGCATAGCGCGCGTGGCTCGTGGTGTGCGCGTCGTGCGCGGAAGTGTCGATGGTCATGCGGTTCGTCTCCGTCAGGGCAGGCCGGGGTCAGTCGCGTACGCCGCGGTTCTTCAGCTGGTCGAGCAGCACGGCCGCGAGCAGGATCGCGCCGCGCACCAGGTACTGGTAGAACGCGTCAATGTTCAGCAGGTTCATCACGTTCTCGACGGTGCCCATGATCAGCACGCCGATCACGACGCCGGAGATCGTCGCGCGGCCGCCCATCAGCGACACGCCGCCGAGCACGCACGCGGAGATCACGTTCAGCTCGAAGCCCTGCGCGGCGTTCGGCTGGCCCGACGTGATGCGCGACGCGAGGATCACGCCCGCGAGCGCCGTCACCGCGCCCTGGATCAGGAAGATGTACACGCGCGTGCGTTCGACGTTGATCCCCGCGAGACGCGACGCCTCGGGATTGCCGCCGATCGCGAGCGTGTTGCGGCCATACACCGTCTGGTTCAACAGCACGCCGAACGCGATGAAGCACAGCAGCGTGACCCAGATCGGCAGCGACACGCCGAAAAGCGACAGCCCGCCGAGCGCGATGAACGTATCCGACGACACGCCGACCGCCTGCCCCTTCGACACGATGAAGCCGAGCCCGCGCACGATCTCCATCGTCGCGAGCGTCGTGATCAGCGCGTTGATGCGCAGGTACGCGATCACCGCGCCGTTCACGAAGCCGATCGCGGCGCCGGCCGCGACCGCGGCGACGATCGCGACGAACGTGTTGTCGGTCGCGTTCAGCACCATCGCGCACAGCACGCCCGAGAACGCGACGGTCGAGCCGATCGACAGGTCGAAGTCGCGCGACGCCAGACAGAACATCATCGTGCACGCGACCATGCCGATCTGCGAGATCGACAGCGCGAGGCCGAGCATGTTGTCGATCGAGAAGAAATGATCGACCGTCAGCGACATCGTGATGAACATCACCGCGAAGATCGCGATCAGGCTGTATTCGGTCAGGTGCTGCCACCACTTCTGGCGGTCGCTCTGCTGCGGCACCAGCGCGTCGGCCGTGGGCTTCACGGCGGCGCTGCCGAGGTTTTCGTTGACTTGCATGATTGTGTCTCCTGCTCCTGCATCGCGCGGCCCGTGCCGCGCGTCCGATTCGATTGTCGTGTCCCGCGTCAGGCCGCCTCGACGGCGCTCGTCTGCGGCAGCGCCAGGCTCAGCACCGCGTGCTCGTTCGCCCGTTCGCGCGGCAGCTCGCCCGCGATCCGGCCTTCGCGCATCACGACGATGCGGTCGGACACGCCGAGCACTTCCGGCAGCTCCGACGACACCATCACGATCGCGCAGCCGCGCTCCGCGAGCCGGTAGATCACGTCGTAGATCTCGTGCTTCGCGCCGACGTCGATCCCGCGGGTCGGCTCGTCGAGGATCACGACCTTCAGGTCGGGCTCCGCGAGCCAGCGCGACAGGATCGCCTTCTGCTGGTTGCCGCCCGACAGGAAGCGGATCTTCTGGCGCCGGTTCGGCGTCTTGATCTTGAGCCGCTGGATGAAGCGGTCGGCGGTTTCGCTTTCGGCCTTGCGGTTGATGAACAGCCCCGCGCGCAGCGAATGGCGGCGGCAGCTGATGTTGATGTTCTCCGCGACCGACGCGATCGCGATGATCCCTTCTTCCTTGCGATCCTCGGGGCACAGCACGATGCCGTGGCGGATCGCGTCGCCGGTGCGCTTCACGTCGATGCGCGCGCCGTCGAGCGTCAGCACGCCCGCGCGCCGGTGATCCGCGCCGTACACGAGCCGCATCAGCTCGCTGCGGCCCGCGCCGACCAGCCCGAAGAAGCCGACGATCTCGCCCGCGCGCACCGAGAAGCTCGCGGGTTCGCGCAGGGCATGGCCGTCGACGCCTTCGGCGGAGAACCGCACGTCGCCGAGCGTGCGCGGCGCGTAATGGTAGATATCCGAAATCTCGCGCCCGACCATTTCGGCGACGAGCCGTTCGCGCGGCACGTCGCCGAGCGATTCGTGCGACGCGATCTTGCGCCCGTCGCGGAAGATCGTGCACGCATTGCAGAGCCGGTAGATCTCGTCCATCCGGTGCGAGATGTAGATCAGCGCGCGGCCCTGCGCGCGCAGGTCGTCGACGAGCTTGAACAGCACCTCGGTCTCGCGATGCGACAGCGAACTGGTCGGTTCGTCGAGCGCGATCACGCGCGCATTGCGCATCAGCGCCTTGCAGATCTCGACCATCTGCCGCTGCGCGATCGACAGCCGCCCGAGCTTCGCATCGGGATCGAGATCGACACCCATCGCCGCGAGCCGCTCGCGCACGTAGCGCTTCGCCTCGCGCTTCCTCACCCAGCCGAACGCATTCGGCAGGCGGCCGAGCAGCAGGTTTTCCGCGACCGTCAGGTCGGGCACGTACTGCAGCTCCTGGTGAATCACCGCGATGCCGGCCGCGATCGACGCGGCCGCATTCGCGAACTGCACGTGCTGGCCGTCGACCAGCACGCTGCCCGCATCGGGCTGGTATTCGCCGCCGAGAATCTTCAGCAGCGTCGACTTGCCCGCGCCGTTCTCGCCCATCAGGCCATGCACCTCGCCCGCATGCACGTCGAACGAGATGCCGTCGAGTGCGCGCACGCCGGGAAATACCTTGCCGATATTGTCAAAACGCAGTGCCGCTGACACGTCGTCTCTCCACTTCCGGAATCGATCGACCGCCGGCCGCCGCATCGCCGCGGCAGCCGGCGGGCCGCTTACTTCGACGCGAGCCCCATCTCGTCGCGCACCTTCGACACGTTGTCGCGCGTCGCGAGCATGCCCGTCGTCAGCGTCAGCGCCGGCGGTGCCTTGCCCTGCGTGATCCACGCGTACATCAGGTCCGAGGTTTCCTCGCCATGGCGCTTCGGGCTGATGATCACGGTGCCGTAGAAGCCCGTCGGCTGCGGCTTCTTGAACTCGTTCAGCGCCGAATCGGAGCCGCCGATGCCGATGCCGATCATGTTGTCGGCCTTGAAGCCGCGCCCTTCGGCCGCGCGCACCGCGCCGAGCACGGCCTCGTCGTTCAGGCCGTACGCCACCCAGTGCTTGAACTGCGGGTTCTTCGTGAGCGCGATGTTCGCCGCGTTGAACGCGTTCTCCGTGTCGGTCTTCGCCTGCGGCGCGGCGATCACGTTCGCCTTCGGGAAGCCGGCGGCCACCAGCGCGTCGGTCGCGCCGCTCGTGCGGTCGTGCGCGGTCGGCAGCTGCTCGTAGGTGATGTCGATCGCGCCGACGTCCTTCATGTCCCAGCCGCGCTTCTTGATCTCGGCCGCGATGCCGTCGCCGACCTGCTTGCCGATGTTGTACGCGGAGATCCCCATGTGCGGCACCGACTCGATCGGCTTGCCCGCGCCGTCGACGAGGCGGTCGTCGACCGTCATCATCTTCAGGTTGTGCGACTTCGCCTTCGCGACGATGCCCGGCCCGAGCTTCACGTCGGGCGTGCAGATGATGAAGCCCTGCGCCTTCTGCGCGGACAGGTTGTCGATCGCGCTCATCACCTTCTCGCCGGACGGCGCACCGATCTTCACGAGCGTGAAGCCTTTCGCCTTCGCCGCCATCTCGGCGAACTTCCACTCGTCCTGGAACCACGGCTCTTCCGGCTGCTTCACCAGGAAGCCGATCTTGACCGGATCGGCCGCATGCGCAACCGGGCTCCCGATCACCACCGCGGCAGCGGCGGCCAGCGTTACGAACGTTCTGCGTTTCATCTCCAGTGTCTCCTTGTCTTCATCGAACAGGATGCAGCCGCTTGTTGGTTTCGACGCAGCGTGCGCGCGGCCGTCGCACGTGCGGTCTTTCGAATCGCTACGTCAATCGTGTCAGTCGTGGTACAGCGCCGCACGCCCGCCGTCGACGGTGATGCATGCGGCATTGATGAACGGCGCCTCGTCGGACGCCAGGAACACGGCCGTCATCGCGACCTCCTCGGGCCGGCCGATCCGCTTCATCGGCTGCAGCGCGAGCGTGTCGGCGCGCGCGGCGGCCGGGTCGGGCTGCGCGTCCCACCAGTCGCGCGTGAGCTGCGTCTCGATGTAGCCCGGCGCGATCGCGTTCACGCGGACGTTGCGCGCCGCGTATTCGATGCCGAGCGCACGCGTGAGACCGAGTACGCCGTGCTTCGCGACCGGGTACGGAAAGCAGCCCGGGATGATCCTGAATGCATGCGTCGACGCGATGTTCACGATGCTGCCGCGACCGCGTTCGACCATCCCTTCCAGCGCCGCGCGGCAGCCGTGCCACACGCCGTCGAGGTCGACCGCGAAGCAGCGGCGCCAGTCGTCGTCGGTCATCGTCAGCGGATCGGCGAACACGTTGATGCCCGCGTTGTTCACGAGCACGTCGAGCGGACCGAACGCCGCCTCGGTCCGCGCCACGGCATCGCGCACCGCATCCTGGCGCGCGACATCCGCCTGCAGCGCCAGCACGCGCGCGCCGGCGATGTCGTGTGCAATCCCGGCGGCCGTGCGCTGCGCCTGCGGGAGGTCGAGATCGACGAGCGCGACGGCCGCGCCCTCGCGAACGAACGCGCGGGCGATCGCGGCGCCGATGCCTCGGCCCGCGCCCGTCACCATCGCGACCTTGTCCGCGAGGCGGCCCATCATGCGGCTCCGCCGCGCGCCGCGCGCAGGCCGGCCTGGAACGCACGCGCGTTCGCGGCAGTCTCGTCGGCCGGCTGGCCGGGCCGGTACAGCGCCGAACCGAGCCCGAAGCCGTTCGCGCCGGCCGCGAGGAACGGCTGCATGTTGTCGGGTGCAATCCCGCCGACCGGGATCAGCGGCACCGCGCGGTCGATCACCGCGCGCCACGCCTTCACGACGACCACGCCCAGCTGCTCGGCCGGGAACATCTTCAGCACGTCCGCGCCGTTCGCGAGCGCCGCGAACGCTTCCGTCGGCGTCGCGACACCCGGCGCGCTCGCGAGGCCGCGCTCGCGTGCGCGGCGGATCACGGCCGCGTCGCTGTGCGGCATCACGATCAGCGAGCCGCCCGCATCCTGCACGCGATCGACATACTCCGCGCGCAGCACCGTGCCCGCGCCGACGATCGCGTCGTCGGGCAGCGCGCGCCGCAGCGCCGCGATGCTGCCGAACGGCTCCGGCGAATTGAGCGGCACCTCGACGATCCGGAAGCCGGCTTCGTACAGCGCACGGCCGTGGTCGGCCGCTTCCGCGGGCGTGATCCCGCGCAGGATCGCGATCAGCGGACACGCGTCGAACGCGCGCATCAGCGCGGCGTGAGGCGTGTACGGCGCGGGGAGCGTAAGGTCGGACGGCATCAGGGGTTCCTCTGCAATCGGTTCATTGGTCGGCGCAGACAGGCTCGCCGTCCGCGCGCACGAGCCCGGCGCGTGACGCGATCCGCCACAGGCCGCGCTCGGTCGCATGCGCGACGACTCGCGCGGGCGGGTGGCCGAATTCCTGGAGCGCATCGGCGTAGCGCGCGCACAGGCCGTCGTTGCCGATCAGCAGCAGCGGCTGGTCCGCGAGCGCGATGCCGCGCTCCGCGAGCATCGCGTCGAGCGCGTTGAGCTCATGGCCGATCAGCAGGCCGGACAGGTAGTCGCCCTGCGCATCGGGCGCGAGCCGGTCGGTCAGGCCGAGCGTGCGCGTGCTGAAAATCGTCGCGAGCAGACCCGTGTGCCGCGCGCCGCGCGCGACCGATACGCCGCGCACGAACGCCGCGCGATCGGGCGACGCACCGGCGCGCATCGTGCGGCCGAGGATCGTGTGGTCGCGCAGCACCGCGAACAGCTCGCCGGTCATGAAGGTCTGGAACCGCTCGATCAGCCCGTCCGTCACCCACGCCCATTTCGCATGCGTGCCCGGCAGGCCGATCAGTACCCCTGAACGATCGGCGCCAAGCGTGGGATCGCTCGCGAGTGCGCCGACTATCTGCGTTTCTTCGCCTCGCATCACGTCGGGCAATTCGCCCGTGGCGATCACGCCCGGCACGATCGAGATCGTCGCCCCGCGCGAGGTCGTCACCGTGATGAGGCCCGCGACGAGCGCGTCGGCGCCGGCCGGCACCGCGACATACGGCGCCTCGCGCCAGCCCTGTGCGCTGCCGACCATCCCGGCGGCGAGCACCGGCAGGCCGGGCGAGCGGTCGAGCCAGTCGCCGCAGGCTTCCTCGAACACCGCGTCGAACGCGCGCGCGCCGCCGCCCGGCACATGCATGACGCCCGCCGGACGGCTGCGCGTGTCGATGAGCGCGCCGTGCGCGTCGTACAGATACGCGCGCAGCGAGGTCGTGCCCCAGTCGAGCGCGATCAGCGACGGGGTGGCGGAGGTGGCATCCGGAACGGGCCGGGTCGAAGTCGTCATCGTTTGATCCTGCGGGTACCCTGCGGCGGGCTCCAGCCCAGTTCCGCGGAAATGGCTCGCGCTTCGCGCTGCACGAGCGGAATCAGTTCGTCCATCCGGTCGTGCGGCATGTACGGAATCGTGCTCGCCACCGACACCGCCGCGACGACCGCGCCCGATGCGTCACGGATCGGTGCCGCCACGCAGCGGATCGACGCCTCGTTCTCCTCGAGGTCGAACGTATAGCCGCCCGCTGCGTAATGGGCCATGCGCTGCAGGAACGCGCTCGTCTCGGGCCGGTTGTCGGGCTTGAAATTGACGCCGGCCAGCGCGCGCCGTGCGGCCTCGAACAGCGAGCGCCACAGGTCGGGATCGAGGTCGAGCATCATCGCCTTGCCGATGCCGGTCGACGCGAGCGGCATCCGGTGGCCGACGCGCGAGCGCATCTCGAGGCCGCGCGTACCGGGAATCTTGTCGATGTACAGCACGTCGTCGCCGTCGCGCACGCCGAGATGGATCGTGTCGAGCGTCGCTTCCGCGAGCGCTTCGAGGTGCGGGCGCGCGACCGCGGTGAGCGGCATCTGCTCGAGCGCGATCGTGCCGAGCTCGATCAGCTTCGGGCCGAGCAGGTAGCCGCCCTGCACCTGCCGCAGGTAGCGCGCCTGCACGAGGCTGCTGACGAGGCGATGCGTCGTGCTGCGCGTCGTGCCGAGCGCGGCGCCGATCGCGCGCATGTCGCGCGCGCCGTTCGCGATCGCCTCGAGGATCGCCAGACCGCGCAGCAGCGTCTGCGTACCGGCCTGCTGGGCAGCGAGATCGAGCGGCGTGCTGGTCGCGCCGATGCTGTCGGTCAGCGACGCATCGTCCGGCGTCGCGCGCCGGGCGTCGAGGGCAAGGGAGTCGGGCATCTTGGTCATGGGGCGGGCTTCTTCAACGGAACCGGTGAAGCCGTTCGCGCGACGCCGGAACTGCGTCCGGCATCGCGGCGAGGCGGCGGTCGATGCACCGAATAAAGCGCCCGGCGAACTTCATGGAAGGTGTCTCCGTGTGCGTCGGGCGCCGCGCGATGCGTGGGTCCGAAGCTGTCGATGTGCTTCGGATTGTAGGAGCGCACGCACTCGCCTCCAATATTTGAATGCGTTGCCCAGATAATGAGAATTTGGCGGAAATCCGCGGCAGGCAGGCCGTAACGGCCGCGCCATGTGCACGGGGGCGGAACCCGCCGTGTCGCAGGTTCCGCCCCCGTTGGTTCACCGCGCGCCGCGCTTACTGCTGGCTCGTGCTGCGTGCCTGCATGTAGCGCTGTACGTCCGCGAACGACACGCGGCCGTTGCCGCTCGAGTCGATCTGCCGGAAGTGGTTCGCGACATAACCGAGGCCGGCCGCGCGCGCCTGCGATTCGGTGATCGAACCCGTGTTCTGCGAGTCGGCCGCGCTGAACTGCCGCGCGAGCTTGCGCACCACCTGCGCATGCAGCGCGGCGCCCGTCGTCTGCGTGCCGGCGGTCGGCTTGCGCGCGGCCGGCGGCACGTACGGATCGCCGAGCTGCGCCTGGCGCGCGCGCGCCGGCGCGGCGGCGTCGCTCGCCTGCGCGAACGCGGATACGGATGCTGCGGCGCCGACACATGCGAGCGCCGCGGCAACGACGATGAAACGATTCTTCATATCAGGCTCCAGTCTGGAATGAGGTCGTCGACGGCCGGCGCGGCGCCACCGCGGGCGCCTGTCGCCGGCCGGCGCAGCATCAGTGCGCGGCCGCGTTGTAGAAGGTCACGAGGTCGGCTTTCTCCTGCGGACGCGACGTATCGTCGAGATAGACCATGTGTCCGCCCTGATAGTCCCTGATCGTCAGGTTCGGTTGCGTCCCGAGCCGCGCGAGGTCGAGCTCGGTCTGGTAGAACGGCGTCGCGATGTCGTGATACCCGTTCAGCGACAGCACCTTCAGTTGCGGATTCAGCGTCAGCGCCGCGGCGAGGTCGGGGATCGTGTCGGGCATCGCGAGCCCGTCGTGCGTCCAGTCCCACGTGTTGATCGCGTTGCTGCTCAACGAATACGCCGACTGCGCGGTGTACTTCAGCTCGTTCGGCAGGTACTTGCCGATCGTGTCGGTGAACGGCTTCGTGATGAACGAGCTCGACGGATCGCCGTCCGCGGCAAGCGGGCTCGACACCGGCACGTTCACGCGCGCGTCGTAGCGGCCGATCAGCGTGCCCGGGATCAGCGACAGCTGGAAGCTGTTGTCGAAGAAGGTCGGGATCACGTTGAAGTCCGCATTCCACAGCGACTGCTTCACGCCGGTCGAATTCACCATCGTCGTGACGAGGGCCGGCGGCGGCGGCGTATGGCTCGCCAGGTACGCGTTCACGGCGGGTGCGTAGCTGCCGGCCGTCAGCAGGCGCATCTGGTCCGCATACTGCGGCAGGTTCGACGGGTTCGGGTTGTCGAGCTGGTAGTACGCACCGACGGTGCCATACGACGGCACGAAACCCGCGCAACTCACCGGGCTCGACCCGTTGTTCGAGTTGCCGATGTAGTCGCTCGCCATGTCGCAGTTCGTGTTGTAGTTCAGGATCGACGACTGCAGCACGATGCCGTCGAGCTTCACGCCCGCGGTCTCGAGCAGGTTCGCGAGCACGTCGGTGCGCGGCGTGCCGTACGATTCGCCGAACAGGTATTTCGGCGATGCACTGCGCTGGTTCACGGCGAGGTAGCGCGTGACGAAATCGCGAAACGCGCCGCCATCCTGGTCAACGCCCCAGAACGTCTGGTTCGTGTTCGGCGCGATCGCTTCGGAGAAGCCGGTGCCGATCGCATCGACGAACACGAGGTCGGTCGTGTCGAGCAGGCTTTCCTGGTTGTCGACGAACGGGAACGTCGACGTGTTCGCGTTCGGGTCGCCCGTCTGGATCCGGCGCGGGCCGAACGAGCCGAGGTGCAGCCACACCGATGCCGAGCCGGGACCGCCGTTGTACAGGAAGGTGACGGGCCGCTTCGCCGCGGGCTGGTTGTCGGCCGTATAGGCGACATAGAAGAACGAGGCTTCGGGCGCGCCCGTCTGCGGATTGCGCGCGACGAGGTGGCCGGCCGTGGCCGTGTAGCGGATCGTCTTGCCGTTCAGCGTGATCTGGTGATGCGTGACGGCGGCCTTTTCAACCGCGGCGGAGGCGTCGAGCGACGCGTTCGCGCTCGACGAATAACTGTTCGGATCGTTGTACGCCCTGTCCACCTGACCGGCGGGATCGGCTGAGTTGTCGGCGCTGGCAGCAGCGGACGATGTCACGTCGTCGTTGCAGGCCGTCAGAATCAGCGAAGAAAACACCACTCCCAACAACAGCTTCGCTTTGCTCGCTGGCATCGTTGCTTTCCTTCTCTCGGATGTTTTTTGTATCGAGCAGCCGGATAAGCCGCCCCCCGCCTCGATCGCGGCCGATAAGCCGAGGCGCTGGCCAATATACGCGAGCCCGTCAGCTTTGAAAAATTTTGAAATATTTGGCCGGCGGCCGGTGCGGCGCACACCTTTCAGGAATGCTTCGGTTCGCGAAACGTTGCATTTCACGTGCCTTTCACGGACTTTCGCGTTTACCCGGGAATACTAAAAATTCCAGGATTTCGTGCCATATCAGCCAACAAACGCGCGTGATCGCGAGCATTGCTCAGCAAAGCGAAATAGACGGATTCGTCTAATGGATGTGACCCGAAATGCGCGTGACGCGCATGCGCTGCAGCGCACAAACGGCCCGCGCGCGACCCGAGTGCAGCGCACGGGCGTCGAAACGGTCAATGTGACGGCGCACTCGCGCCGTTCACTCCGATTGCGGTAGTTCGGCCGCGCCCATCCGGCGGGCGATGACTGCCGCGCGCTGCGCCTGGTAGGCCGAGCCGCGGTGCGCGTCGAACCAGCGCGGCTTCGGCAGCATCACCGCGAGGCGCGCCGACTGCCACGCGCCGAGCCGGCTCGCGGGAATCCGGTAGTAATAGCGTGCGGCCGCCTCGGCACCGTACACGCCGCGTCCCCACTCGACGGAATTCAGGTAGATCTCGAAGATCCGCTCCTTGTCGAGCACCGTTTCGAGCATCCACGTGATGATGAGCTCCTGCCCCTTGCGGATGTAGCTCTTCTCGCGCGACAGGAACAGGTTGCGCGCGAGCTGCTGCGTGATCGTCGAGCCGCCCGCGACGATCCGGCCGCGCGCCTTGTTCTTCTCCCACGCCTGCAGGATCGCGTCGACGTCGTAGCCGTTGTTGGTCGCGAAGGTCGAGTCTTCCGACGCGATCAGCGCGCGCTTCAGGTTGCGCGAGATCTGGTCGTAAGGCACCCACTGGTGCTGGATCTGCGCGGGCGGCTTGTCGCGCGACAGCCACCACGCGTCGGTGCGCATGAACGCGGTCGAGCCCGGGTTCACGAACGACCACAGCGCGATCTGTACGAGATAGAACAGTTGCGTCGCGAGCCACGCACCCGCGAACACCGATCCCGCATAGACGATCCAGCGCGTCGGGCTCACCGTCCGCGTGTGCTGCGTGCCGCTCACCGCCACCACGTGCCGCGCCCCGTTCAGCTCGCCGCGAGCGCCTGGCGCAGCGCGGCCAGCACCGGTGCGCCGTCCGGACGCACGCCGCGCCAGATGAAGAACGATTCGGCCGCCTGCTCGACGAGCATCCCGAGCCCGTCGGCGGTGCGCGCGCCGAGCGACGCCGCATGCTGCATGAACACCGTCGGCTGCGCGCCGTACATCATGTCGTACGCGAGCGTGCCCGCGCCGAACGCGGCCGCGTCGCACTCCGGCAGCGCGGCATCGAGGCTGCCGGCCGTCGCGTTGATCACGACGTCATATGGCTCCGCGCGCACGACGTCCGGGCCGCCGCCCGCGAGCGTGCAGCCCGCATCGTGGGCGGCCTGCATGAACTGGCCGACGAGCGCCTCGGCCTTGCTCGCGGTGCGGTTCACGATCGTGATCGACAGCGGCGCGCGGTCGAGCAGCGGCAGCACGACACCGCGCGCCGCGCCGCCCGCGCCGAGCAGCAGGATGCGCGCGCCCGCCAGCGACACGCCGAGATTCGCTTCGATGTCGCGCACGAGGCCGACGCCGTCGGTGTTGTCGCCATGGATACGGCCGTCGGCGTCGATGCGCAGCGTATTCACCGCGCCCGCCGCCGCCGCGCGCGGCGACAGCGTGTCGGCAAGCGCATGCGCCTCGAGCTTGAACGGCACCGTCACGTTCGCGCCGCGACCGCCTTCGGCGACGAATGCCCGCACGGCCGCGTCGAACCCGTCGACCGGCGCGAGCCGGTGCGTGTATTCGACCGGCTCGCCCGTCTGCGCGGCGAACTGCGCGTGGATGAACGGCGACTTGCTGTGCGCCACCGGGTTGCCGAACACGACATAGCGGTCGGCGCCGCTCGTCGACGCAGCTGCGGTCATGATGCGCGCCCCTCTTCTTCGGCGTTGCCGCCCGTGGCTTCGCCGCCTTCACCACCTTCGCCGGCTGCCGCGCCGTCCGCCTCCGCCAGCGCTTCCGCCTCGGTTTCGGCCGTCGCGTCTTCGGCGTCGATCAGCGTGTCGTCGCCGCCTTCGGCGTCATCCTCTTCGTCGGCCGCGTCGCCGCTCGTCACGGTCGGCGCATCGAGCACGTTCAGCAACCGCACCGATGCCTCGATCGTCAGCTCGTCGAGCGACATCACGTCGAGCAGCACGCGCGTGCCGCGCGCATGCACGCCGAGCCCCGGCACGTGCAGCAGCAGCGGAATTTCCTCGAGGCGTACGAGATCGCCCTTCACCACGCTCGCGACGACCTGCTTCTTCTGCTCCTGCGCGAGCCAGCGCAGGCACCAGAAGTACTCCATCCGGCGCTGGTAGTCGGCGTAGGCCGTATACGTGTCGTCGAAGCCCTGCACGACCGCGTACAGGTCGGCGTCCTTCGGCTTGAACGGTGCGGCGAGCTTCGCGGTGACGCCGTGCTGCACGCACGCGAGCAGCTGCCACTGGTTCACGAGGTCGACGTAGCGGCGCAGCGGCGACGTGCTCCAGGCGTACTGCGCGACGCCGAGACCTTCGTGCGGCGCGGCCGTCGTCTGCATCCGCGTGCGCTTCGGGCCCGGTGCGCCGAAGCCGCGCTGCGAGCGGTAGATGCCCGGCACCGTGTGATCGTGCAGGAACGCGCCCCAGGTCGAGTTCGCGAGGATCGCGAGCTCCGACACGATCAGGTCGAGCGGCGAGCCGCGGCGGCGCGGCGTGATCGTCACGTGCTCGCCTTCGACGTAGAAGTTGTAGTCGGTGTTGCGCTGCACCTCGCGCTTCAGGCCGTAACCCGCGCGCGCGACCTGGCGCTTCTCGAACAGCGCCTGCGCGAGCGGCCACAGCACGGCGATGTCGTCCTTGTGCGGATAGTCGCCGGTGCCGGCCGCGAGCGTCTCTTCGTTGACGAGCTCGTCGAGGTTGTTGTGCCGCAGGTTGTTCTTCACGAACACGAGCTCGGCGCGCGTCTCGTTCGCGACGATCTCCTGCGTTTCGCGGTTGACGATGATGTACAGCGACAGTGCCGGGCGGTAGTCGCCCTCTTTCAGCGTGAACACGTCGACGACGTCGTCCGGCAGCATCGTGATCTTGTCGCCCGGCATGTAGACGGTCGACAGGCGCGTGCGCGCGATCGCGTCGATCGCGTCGCCGCGCACGATGCCGAGCGCCGGCGCCGCGATGTGCACACCGATGCGCACGCGGCCGTCGGAGAGATGCTCGACCGAGAATGCGTCGTCGATTTCGGTCGTCGTGATGTCGTCGATCGAGAACGCCTCGACGTCCGCGCGCGGCAGGTCGTCCGGCAGCGGGCCGACCGTGACGGCCGGAAAGCCCGTGCCGTGCGGGAAGAACTCCGCGAGGAAGCGCGCCTCGTGCAGCGCGCGCGGCGACGCGATGCCGCCGCAGTCGAGCATCAGCCGCGCCGGCGACACGCCGCGCGCACCAGCCGCCGCTTCCATCGCCTTGTATTCGATCGCGTTCTTGTCCGGCCGCGTCAGCAGCCCGAGCACCTTGCCCGCGAACGCTTCCGGCAGCTTGCCGGCCTTCAGTTCCTCTTCATACTGCGCCTGGACGAGCGCCTGCTGGCGCTTGCGCTCGAGCGACGCGAGCGCCATCTTGAGCTGCTCTTCCGGCGCGCGCTGGTACTGGCCGCGCCCCTTGCGGCGGAAGTAGACGGGCGAGCCGTGCAGTCGCAACACCAGCGCCGCACGCTCCACCGGGCCGTACGTCGCGCCGAAATATTCCGCGGCCAGCGCCGTATACGCGAACTCGTCGGTCGGCGCGCATTCCCACAGGAAATCCAGGTCGATCTGCTGCGCGGCCGTGTCGGCTTCCTGCATCAGTTCGCCCGCGGCCGGCTTGTCGAATTCGATCAGCACGTCTTTCGCGCGCACCTTGGCCCGCCGCCCGCCGGGCAACTCGACCTGAAATGCGTCGCCCTGGCGCGACAGCACGCTGCCCGCCTTGAAACTGCCCGATTCCTCGAAGAAAACGTTCACTCAGTACTCTCGTTCAGACTGCCGGGCGCCGCGTCCGCGGCGCCGCATGATGATGGGAATTCGATCGGCACGTGGCCGGATTAAGACGTCTTTCCGTCGCAAAACGCGAGAACGTCGTCGACATAGTCGGCAAATTCGCTGATCCCGTGATCGCTGCCTTCGATCACGCGCGTCTTCGCGCCCGGGTAATGCGCGAGCATCTCGCGGTAATCGAGCACTTCGTCACCGGTCGCCGCGAACAGATAGTAGCGTTCGGCACGCGTGATTGCCGGCACGCGCAGCGCGTCGAGTTCATGCAGGTGATGGCGCTCGACGACGATCGTGCCGCCGCCGTGCCACAGCGGCTGTTCGCCCAGGTGCTGCTCGAGATCGCGCTGCGGCACGATGGCCGGATTCAGCAGCACGGCCTTCCAGCCGTGTTTTTCGGCCAGCCAGGTCGCGTAATAGCCGCCGAGCGAGCTGCCGATGACGGTCACGTCGCGCGCGCCGGCCACCTCGGCTTCCGCGACCGCGATCGCTTCGAGCGGCGACACCGACAGCGACGGGCACCGCCACTCGCCGCTGCGGCCGAGCTCGGCCATGCGCGCGGCGAGCTGGCGCGACTTCTGCGATTCCGGCGACGACCGGAAGCCGTGCAGATACAGGATCACGAGCGGCTCCCGAGCGCATCGAGCAGCTTCTGATGGACGCCGCCGAAGCCGCCGTTGCTCATCACGAGCACGTGGTCGCCCGGGCGGGCGGCTGCGACGACGGACTTCACCAGCAGGTGCAGGTCGTCGAACGCGTGCGCGCGATCGCCGAGCGGCGCCAGCGCCTCGGCCAGATTCCAGCCGAGCGCGTCGCGCCCGGCCGGCGCGCCGTAACCGAACACGAGATCGGCGTCGGCCAGGCTCGCCGGCAATTGCGACTTCATCACGCCGAGCTTCATCGTGTTCGAGCGCGGCTCGAGCACGGCGAGAATGCGGGAATTCTGGCGGCCGATGCGTGCACGAAGGCCGGCGATCGTGGTTTCGATCGCGGTCGGATGGTGCGCGAAGTCGTCGTAGACGGTCACGCCGTCCACGCTGCCGCGCACTTCCATGCGGCGCTTCACGTTGCGGAACGACGCGAGGGACGCGGCGGCCTGCGCGGGCGGCACGCCGACGTGGCGCGCGGCCGCGATCGCCGCGAGCGCGTTCATCCGGTTGTGATCGCCCTGCACCTGCCATGCGACTTCGCCGACGCGTTCCGCGTGCGAATACACCGCGAAACGCTCGTCGACCGGCACGCCGTCCTCGGCCGGCAGCGCCTGCCAGCCGCCGTCGACGCCGAACCGCTCGACCTCGCTCCAGCAGCCGCGCGCCAGCACGCGCTCGAGCGCGTCGGAACGGCCGTTCGTGACGATTCTGCCGACGCCGGGCACGGTACGCACGAGATGGTGGAATTGCGTCTCGATCGCGGCGAGATCGGGGAAGATGTCGGCGTGATCGAATTCAAGGTTGTTCAGCACCGCGGTGCGCGGCCGGTAGTGGACGAACTTCGAGCGCTTGTCGAAGAATGCCGTATCGTATTCGTCGGCCTCGATCACGAAGAAGCTCGAATCGGTGAGCCGCGCCGACACGCCGAAGTTCAGCGGCACACCGCCGATCAGGAAGCCCGGGTTCAGACCGGAGTCTTCCAGCAGCCACGCGAGCATCGACGACGTGGTCGTCTTGCCGTGCGTGCCTGCGACCGCGAGCACCCACTTGCCGGCCAGCACGTGCTCGCCGAGCCATTGCGGGCCGGATACATAAGGCAGGCCGCGATCGAGGATCGCCTCCATCAGCGGATTGCCGCGCGTGACGACGTTGCCGATCACGAACAGATCCGGTTTCAGGTCGATCTGCTCGGCGCCGTAGCCCTCGATCAGCGTGATGCCCTGCGCCTCGAGCTGCGTGCTCATCGGCGGATAGACGCCCGCGTCGCAACCCGTCACCGTGTGGCCCGCCTCGCGCGCGAGTACGGCGAGACCGCCCATGAAGGTGCCGCAGATGCCAAGAATGTGGATGTGCATAGATGAATGCTTTCGCGCCGCCGGGCGCCGTCGATTCGGAAAGGATGTGTGTGCGGCGCGCCGGACGGGCCGCGCGGCCGGCGCCCGGCCAACGGCTTTTGCCGCGACACAAAGAGCACTATTGTAACTGACGGCCTGCCGTGCCCGGCGGCCCGAACGATGCGCGCGAGCGGCGCCGGCACGCCGGGCGGCAGGCCGCCGCACCCGCGCTCGGGCGCCGCGGCGATCGAGTATGATTGCCGGATCATGTCTCGCAAACCTCTTGTCGACCCGCGGCGCCTCCGCGAGGAAATTGCCCAGTCCGCCGCCCGCCTGATCGCGGAGGACGGCCTCGACTATGCCGGCGCAAAACGCAAGGCCGCGCGCCAGTTGCTGGGCGACTCGCGCGTTGCAGGCGAATGGCTGCCGGATAACGACCAGATCGAGGAAGAACTGCGCGAGTACCTCGCGCTGTTCCAGAGCGACACGCAGCCGGACGAACTGCGCCGCCTGCGCGAAGTCGCGCTCGACTGGATGCGCCGGCTCGCCGAGTTCCATCCTTATGTGACGGGTGCCGTGCTGAACGGCACCGCGAACGCGCATTCGGATATCCATTTGCAGGCATTCACCGACAACCCGAAGGACGTCGCGATCTACCTGCTGAACCAGAACGTCCAGTACGACGTGTCCGAGACGCGGCATTTCGCGGGCCGCGCCGACGTCGAGACGCTCAGTTTCCTGTGGCGCCCGCGGCGCGACGTGGATGCGATCGGCATCCATCTCGCGCTCTATGCGAGCGACGACCTGCGCGGCGCGGTCAAGGCCGACGCGCGCGGCCGGGTCGCCCGTGCGGATGCCGCCGCGCTGCGCGCGCTCGTCGAAGCAGGCAAGGCCCCTTCCGAACCGGAATGATTCAACGATGATGATGAAACGCATGTTGGCGCTCGCGGTCGTCGCGGCCGCCGCCGTTGCCGGCGGGCTCGCCGCCGGCCATTGGTTCCGCGGCACCGCCGATGACGGGGTCGCCGTCGCCGCGCCCGCCGCACAGGGCAGCCCGGTCGAACAGTTGTGGGCGGCCTCCCTGACGGGTGTCGACGGCAAGCCGGCCACGCTGTCCGCCTTCAAGGGCCAGAAGGTCGTCGTCAATTTCTGGGCGTCATGGTGTGGCCCGTGCGTCGAGGAGATGCCGGAGCTCGTCGCGCTGTCGCACCAATACAAACAGAAGGGCATCCGTTTCATCGGGATCGGCGTCGATTCCGAACAGAACGTGAAGAACTTTCTGCAGAAGGTGAAGGTCGACTATCCCGTCTTCGTCAGCGGCTATGCGGGCGCCGATCTGGCCCGCAATTTCGGGAATACCGCCGGCGCGTTGCCGTTTACGGTCGTCATCGACCAAACCGGCAAGATTCGCGAGACAAAATTGGGACAAATCCAGCCGGCCGAGCTGAAAAAGACGCTCGACGCGCTGTAACCTGTCCGAACGGCAGCCCGGACGTTGTCGGCGATTTGCCCGTTGATCGCCGCAATTTCGCGTGAATTCGCCGATACTTTGCATGCGCGCCGGTAATTCTTGCAGGTCCCGCGCGCTCGGCCGTTCGGCAAAACTAGACAAATTTCTCTAAATAGCGCTAAAGTTCGCGCAATTCCGCAGAAATAGAAGCGACCATGACACGATTGCTGGTGCTGCACGGCCCCAACCTGAACCTTCTCGGCACCCGGGAACCGGAGGTGTACGGCCGCGTCACGCTCGCACAGATCGATCAGGCGCTTGCCGCGCGCGCCCGGGAAGCCGGCGCCGAACTGTCGTCGTTCCAGAGCAACCATGAAGGCGCGCTGGTCGACCGCATCCAGGCCGCGCGGGAGGAACAGACCGATTTCATCCTGATCAATCCGGCCGCGTATACGCACACGAGCGTCGCGATCCGGGACGCGATCGCCGGCGTTGGCATCCCGTTCGTCGAGGTTCACCTGTCGAACGTGCATCGCCGCGAAGCGTTCAGGCACCACTCCTACTTTTCCGACCAGGCCGAAGGCGTGATCTGCGGGCTCGGCTGGAAAGGTTATCTGTACGCGCTCGAGTACGCGCTGGACAAGCTGCAAGGCACGTCGCGCGGCTGAATTCGCGATCTAGATTCAGCGCCGGCCCTTAACCGGCGCTTTCACGTATTGAAAGGGGAATTCCCGATGGATCTTCGTAAGCTGAAAACTCTGATCGACCTCGTTTCCGAATCCGGCATCTCCGAGCTGGAAGTGACGGAAGGCGAAGGCAAGGTGCGCATCGTCAAGAACGCGCCGCCGGTCTACGTGCAGCCGACGGCTGGGTATGCCCCGCAAGTCAGCGCGCCCGCTCCGTCGGTCGCGCTGCCGACCGAAGGCGCTGCCGCGCCGGCCGCTGGCGGCGCTGCCGCACCGGCTGCCCCGCAGGGCCACGTCGTGACGTCGCCGATGGTCGGCACGTTCTATCGCGCGCCGTCGCCGGGCGCGGACCCGTTCGTCCAGGTGGGCGACACGGTCAAGGAAGGCCAGACGATCTGCATCATCGAAGCGATGAAGCTGCTCAACGAGATCGAGTCGGACAAGGCCGGCGTGATCAAGGAAATCCTCGTCGAGAACGGCCAGGCCGTCGAATACGGCCAGCCGCTTTTCGTGATCGGCTAAGTCCGCCGCGCGGCCTGCGGGCCGCGCACCGCCGATGCTCGCCAGGCGCCGTTCGCGCGCCCCTCGAAGAGACGAATACTCGCTATGTTTGAAAAAATCCTCATTGCCAACCGCGGTGAAATCGCGCTGCGCATCCAGCGTGCGTGCCGCGAGCTCGGCGTCAAGACGGTGGTCGTCTACTCGGAAGCCGACAAGGAAGCCAAGTACGTGCGCCTCGCGGACGAAGCCGTCTGTATCGGCCCGGCCCCGTCGAACCTGAGCTACCTGAACATGCCGGCGCTGATCAGCGCCGCGGAAGTCACCGACGCCGAAGCGATCCACCCCGGCTACGGCTTCCTGTCGGAGAACGCCGATTTCGCGGAACGCGTCGAGCAGTCGGGCTTCACGTTCATCGGCCCGCGCCCGGAAACGATCCGCATGATGGGTGACAAGGTCACCGCGAAGCAGACGATGATCAAGACCGGCGTGCCGTGCGTGCCGGGCTCGGAAGGCGCGTTGCCGGACGATCCGAAGGAGATCGTCAAGATTGCGCGCGCGATCGGCTATCCGGTCATCATCAAGGCGGCGGGCGGCGGTGGCGGGCGCGGGATGCGCGTCGTGCACACCGAGGCCGCGCTCGTCAACGCGGTCAACATGACCCGCGAGGAAGCCGGCCGTGCGTTCGGCAACCCGCAGGTGTACATGGAGAAGTTCCTCGAGAACCCGCGCCACATCGAAATCCAGGTGCTGTCCGACGCGTACAAGAACGCGATCTGGCTCGGCGAACGCGATTGCTCGATGCAGCGCCGCCACCAGAAGGTGATCGAGGAAGCGCCGGCGCCCGGCATTCCGCGCCGCCTGATCGACCGCATCGGCGACCGCTGCGCGGACGCCTGCAAGAAGATGGGCTATCTCGGCGCGGGCACGTTCGAATTCCTGTACGAAAACGGCGAGTTCTACTTCATCGAGATGAACACGCGCGTGCAGGTCGAGCATCCGGTTTCGGAGCTGATCACGGGCGTCGACATCGTGCAGGAACAGATCCGCATCGCGGCCGGCGAGAAGCTCACGCTGCGCCAGCGCGACATCCAGTTCCGCGGACATGCGATCGAATGCCGGATCAACGCCGAAGATCCGTTCAAGTTCACGCCGTCGCCGGGCCGGATCACGTCGTGGCATACGCCGGGCGGCCCCGGCGTGCGCGTCGATTCGCACGCCTACAATGGCTATTTCGTGCCGCCGAACTATGATTCGATGATCGGCAAGCTGATCACCTACGGCGCGACGCGCGAGCAGGCGATCAGCCGGATGCGCATCGCGCTGTCCGAAATGGTCGTCGAAGGCATCCAGACCAACATCCCGCTGCACCGCGAGCTGATGATCGATTCGAAGTTCGTCGAAGGCGGCACCAGCATCCACTACCTCGAAAACCGGCTCGCCCAGAAGCAGCAGGTCGCACCGGAAGAAGCGTAAGCATGAGCTATCGCGAACTCGTCGTCGAACTGGCCCGTGAGCACGCGGAGGCACTGTCCGACGCGCTGCTCGAACTCGGCGCGTTGTCGGTGTCCGTGGAAGACGCCGACGCCGACACGCCCGACGAACAGCCGCTCTTCGGCGAGCCGGGCCTCGTGCCCGACCGCACCGCGTGGCAGCACTCGCGCGTGGTCGCGCTGCTCGCGGCCGAGCATGAGCCGGCCGTGCTGCTCGCCGCGGCTGCCAACGAGATCGGCATCGCTGAAACGCCGACGTTCGTCGTCCGCGAAGTCGAGGAACAGGACTGGGTGCGACTCACGCAATCGCAGTTCGAGCCGATCCCGATCGGCGAGCGGATCTGGGTCGTGCCGTCGTGGCACGATGCGCCCGATCCCGATGCGCTCGTCCTCGAACTCGATCCGGGCCTCGCGTTCGGCACCGGCAGCCATCCGACCACCCGCCTGTGCATGGAATGGCTCGAGCAGTCGGTGAAACCCGGCCAATCGGTGCTCGACTACGGTTGCGGCTCTGGCATTCTCGCGATCCTCGCGAAGAAATGCGGGGCGAACCCCGTCATCGGCATCGACATCGATCCGCAAGCCGTCGAATCGGCACGGCAGAACAGCGAACGCAACCGTGCGGAAGTCACGTACGGGCTGCCCGATGCGTGCCCGGACGGCGAATTCGACATCGTCGTCGCGAACATCCTGTCGAATCCGCTGAAGCTGATGGCGTCGATGCTCGCATCGAAGGTCAAGCCGGGCGGGCGCATCGCGCTGTCGGGCGTGCTCGCGCGCCAGGCGAACGAAGTCGCGGCCGTCTACGCGCGCTACGTCGACATCTCGGTCTGGCGTGAACACGAAGGTTGGGTATGCCTCGCCGGAACCCGGCGCGAAAGCCATTAGAATAGCGCTGTCCTTCACTCTGGCCAGCAGGCCGCCCGGCTCGACATGCTTCTTGCGACGCGCTGCCCTCATTGCGAAACCGTCTTCCGGCTGCAGCAGGAACAGCTCTCGCTGCATCAAGGGCTCGTGCGCTGCGGGCATTGCCACGAAGTCTTCAACGCATCCGAGTCGCTCGTTCCCGAGCACGCGCAGCAGCCCGAGCCGGCCCTGACCGAACCGGCTGCCGCGCCGGACGAAGGCAACGCGCGCCATCCGGCCCCGCCGGCCCGGCTGTTCACTACCGATGCGCCGGCCGGGGCATCTTCCGACACCGATTACAAGCCGGAAGGCTGGGACATGTGGGCGCCGTGGCTCGACGCCGGCGTCGACCCGTCGCTGCAACACAACGTGCAGACCGTGCGCACCGAGCCGCTGATTCCGCTCGCCCTTCCGTCCACCGACTCCGGCGTCGTTCACTTGTCGGGTGCGCCCGCGCCGCTCGCCCCCTCCCCGGCCGAGCTGGGCACTTTCGCTGCCGTCGCGCAACCAGCCGAATCGCTGCAGACGCAAACGCCGCGGGATACCGAACCATCGGCCGCGCCCGTCGAGCGCGACCCGCGTGAGCCACGCTTCGTCGCACACCGTCCGTCGGACGCAGATACCGCTCACGATGCCGCCGAACCCGTCGGCACCGCGCACTTCGCCGTGCCGGACGACGAACGCGCACCGCGCGAACCGCGTTTTGCATTCGCACCGGCACCGGCCTTCGCCGCGGCCGGATCCGAACCCGACACCGGTACCGGCGCAAAGGCACCGCACGAAGAGAAACCAGCCGCGGCCGCCAGCGCGCCGGCCGCACCGTTCCCCGCTGCGCTGACCGACGACGATCGTCCTCACTTCGCCGTCACGCGCGAGACGCGCGCCCCGCAGCGGCGCGGAATGCTCGGCGGCTTTTTCGGCGGCCTCGTCGCCGCCGTGCTGGCCGTGCTGCTCGTCGCGCAACTCGCGTGGTGGCAACGCGAAACGCTGATGATCCACTGGCCGGTCACGCAGGGCTGGTTCCGGCAGGCCTGCGCGCCGCTCGGCTGCACAGTCGCGCCGCCGCGCGCGATCGACGGCCTGCGGCTCGACGCGACCGACCTGCGCCAGCTCGACGGCCCGCGCGAGCTCGAGCTGAAGGTACCGCTGACGAACCGCTACCGCGTCGCGCTCGCCTACCCGTCGCTCGAACTGACGCTGCTGGACGACACCAACCACGTGACCGTGCGCCGCGTACTCGCACCGCGCGACTACGTGCGCCCGGGCACGCCGATCGACGCCGGGTTGCCGCCCGGCACGACGCAGACGATGGTCGTCCGCCTCGAAACGAACGGCACGCCCGCCTCGAATTTCCGCGTCCAGATCTTCTATCCGTGACGCACCGCGGCGCGCGCATGCGCGCCCGTCTCAACCCGCGCGCCCGAGCGGCGCGCTCATTCGGAGCACGAACATGAGCAAAGTTACGCTGGGTGGCAACCCGATCGATCTCGCCGGCACGTTCCCGGCCGTCGGCGCGCAAGGCGCCGATTTCAAGCTGGTCGGCAAGGATCTCGCCGACCTGTCGCTCGCCAGCTTCGCCGGCAAGCGCAAGGTGCTGAACATCGTACCGAGCCTCGACACGCCGACCTGCGCGACGTCGACCCGCAAGTTCAACGAAGCCGCATCGTCGCTCGACAACACGGTTGTCGTCGTCGTGTCGGCCGACCTGCCGTTCGCCGCGACGCGCTTCTGCACGACCGAAGGCCTCGAGAACGTCGTGACGGCTTCGACGTTCCGCACCGGCCGCGCATTCGCGAACGCGTACGGCGTCGACGTGACGAGCGGCCCGCTGAACGGCCTGACCGCCCGTGCGGTCGTCGTGCTCGACGCGGAGGACAAGGTGATCCACTCGGAACTCGTCAGCGAAATCAAGGACGAGCCGAACTACGATGCAGCGCTCGCCGCACTGAAGTAAGCTTTCTTTCGCTTTCCCCTGCCGCGCCGCGCCTTTCGCGCGGCGTTGTCGCGCAGGGTCCCTCATTTCTACAGGAACGCACACCTTGGCTACGTTGATTTGCGGCTCGATCGCCTACGACTCCATCATGACCTTCGAAGGGCGGTTCCGCGAGCACATCCTGCCCGACCAGGTGCACCTCATCAACCTGAGCTTCCTGGTGCCGACGATGCGCCGCGAATTCGGCGGCTGCGCGGGCAACATCGCGTACGCGCTGCACCTGCTCGGCGGCGATGCACGCATGATGGGAACGGTGGGCGCGCTCGACGCGCAGCCGTATCTCGACCGGCTCGACCAGCTCGGCCTGCGCCGCGACCACGTTCGCGTGCTGCCCGATACCTATACGGCGCAGGCGATGATCACGACCGATCTCGACAACAACCAGATCGCGGCGTTCCACCCGGGCGCGATGATGCAGTCGCACCTGAACCACGCGGGCGACGCGCCGGACATCACGCTCGCGATCGTCGGCCCTGACGGCTTCGACGGGATGGTGCAGCACGTGGAAGAGCTCGCCAAGGCCGGTGTGCCGTTCGTGTTCGATCCGGGCCAGGGCCTGCCGCTGTTCGACGGTGCGACGCTGCGCCGCAGCATTGAACTTGCGACCTATGTAGCGGTCAACGACTACGAGGCCAAGCTGGTGAGCGACAAGACGGGATGGTCCGAAGATGAAATCGCCAGCCGGGTCGACGCCCTCGTCATTACGCGTGGCGAGCACGGCGCGACCATCCGCCACAAGCAGGGTGCGGAGCAGATTCCGGTCGTACCGGCCGAGCACGTCGCCGATCCGACCGGCTGCGGCGACGCCTTCCGGGGCGGCCTGCTGTACGGCATCGAGCATGGCCTCGACTGGGCAACCACGGGCCGCCTCGCGAGCCTGATGGGCTCGATCAAGATCGCCCACCAGGGGCCCCAGACTTACGTACTGACGCGCGCCGAGATCGACGCGCGCTTCGAGACTGCCTTCGGTTACAGTCTCAAATGAATATTGTGGGAGAGCAAAGATGTTGACGAAAAAGACCCTCACGCTCGCGGCCATGCTGACGGCCTCGCTGACGCTCACCGGTTGCTTCACCGCGCCGGGCTCGGCGGATGTCTATAGCGTCGGCCAGGCGCAGCGCGAACAGACGGTTCGCATGGGCACGGTCGAAAGCGTCCGTGCAGTGCGCATCCAGTCCGACGGCGGCGGCAGTGCGATCGGCACGCTCGGCGGCGGCGCACTCGGTGCGGTGGCAGGCAGCGCGATCGGCGGCGGCAAGGGATCGATCCTGACCGCGATCGCGGGCGGTCTCGTCGGTGCGGTCGCGGGCAACGCGGTCGGCGAAAACCTCAGCACGGCGAACGGTGTCGAAATCACCGTGCGCCTCGACAACGGCGATCTGCGCTCGATCACGCAGGCAGCAAGCGGCGAAGCGTTCCGCGCCGGCGAACGGGTGCGACTGCTGTCGAGCGGCGGCGTCACGCGCGTCACGCACTAACAGGTACCTCAGCTCGCGGCGCAAGCCGCGGTCGAACGCATGTGCGAAGCTGCACATGCGTTTTTTTTCGTCCGTACTCGCCGCGGCCCGCATACGGGCAGCCGGCATACAGGCTCCCAGGCACATCGACAACACGGACGAAAAAAATCCCGCCACCTGAGCCAGATGGCGGGACTGATTGAGTAGCGCTACTCAACCCACGGACACCATGTGAGTGTCCGGGTGGTACGGGTCAGCCTCGATTACGGACGGCTGCCGGTCGGGAACGGCCATGCCGCTGCCGGGTTGAGCGCGGTCTTCACGCCCGATGCCGGCGCAACCGATGCGGTCGACGCGGTCGTTGCCGGCGCAGCCTTCTTCACGACGGCCTTCTTCGGAGCTGCAGCCTTCTTGGCCGGTGCAGCAGCCTTCTTCGCCGGAGCAGCGGCCTTCTTCGCAGGAGCAGCGGCAGCCTTCTTCGCAGCAGGCGCAGCCTTCTTCGCGGCAGCCTTCTTCGCAGGCGCGGCCTTCTTGGCAGCAGCCTTCTTAGCAGGCGCGGCCTTCTTCGCAGCAGCCTTCTTCGCCGGTGCGGCCTTCTTCGCAGCAGCCTTCTTCGCCGGTGCGGCCTTCTTCGCAGCAACCTTCTTCACTGCGACTTTCTTGGCTGCAACCTTCTTCGCTGCGGCCTTCTTCGCCGGTGCTGCCTTCTTCGCAGCAACCTTCTTCACCGCGACCTTCTTGGCTGCAACCTTCTTCGCTGCGGCCTTCTTCGCCGGTGCTGCCTTCTTCGCGGCAACCTTCTTCACCGCGACCTTCTTCGCAGCAACCTTCTTCACTGCAGCAGCCTTCTTCGCCGGAGCAGCAGCCTTCTTCGCAACGGTCTTCTTGGCAGCAACTTTCTTAGCAGCCGGTTTCTTCTTGGCGGTAGCCATGTTGTTCTCCTTCAGGTTCAGATGAGAGTCAGTTCAAACTACACCCTTCGTCAAAACCCGCTTCCCGCGGACGCTGTTCAGGACGTGCGCTTCGAAGCGGGCTATTCATCGGCGTACGCGGATACCACGCGCTTACGCTAATGAATACGGTATGGCGCGCGTGACCACCCGGCCTCGCGCGCCAAATCAAGTCGGTAGCCGGCGCACCTCGCGCCGCTACCCCTAATCGCTTGATCAAGCGGACCGCCACACGGCCGTCCGCTTTTTCCGGAGGGAAGTTTGCCCATCCCACTGAAGGGTTCGCAAAGTGCCTGTCGTGTCGTTGGGCCGTTAAGGCACCGGGCATGCTTTGCATCAGGCGTTCTTGCTCCTAAACCTTGGGCCGGGGCCGAGAGGCCACCGGCTGCTCACATCATGTGACGGGTTCGCTGCTGCGGGTTATTCCCAGGACAGCGCACCGCCCGTCTGATACTCGATCACACGCGTCTCGAAGAAGTTGCGTTCCTTCTTCAGGTCGATCATCTCGCTCATCCACGGGAACGGGTTTTCCTCGTTCGGGTACAGCGGATCGAGGCCGATCTGCTGGCAACGGCGGTTGCTGATGAAGCGCAGGTAGCTCTTGAACATCGACGCGTTCAAACCCAGCACGCCGCGCGGCATCGTGTCTTCGGCGTAGCGGTATTCGAGTTCGACAGCCTGTTTGAACAGCTCGCGGATCTCGGCGCGGAATTCCGCGGTCCAGAGATGCGGGTTCTCGAGCTTGATCTGGTTGATCAGGTCGATGCCGAAATTGCAGTGCATCGACTCGTCGCGCAGGATGTACTGATATTGCTCTGCAGCACCCGTCATCTTGTTCTGGCGGCCGAGCGCGAGGATCTGCGTGAACCCGACATAGAAGAACAGGCCTTCCATGATGCAGGCGAACACGATCAGCGACTTCAGCAGCTTCTGGTCCGCTTCGAGCGTACCGGTCTTGAAGGCCGGATCCGTCAGCGTGTGGATGAACGGGATCAGGAATTCGTCCTTCGCGCGGATCGACGTGACCTCGTGGTACGCGTTGAAGATCTCGCCTTCGTCGAGACCGAGCGATTCGACAATATATTGGTACGCGTGCGTGTGGATCGCTTCCTCGAACGCCTGGCGCAGCAGGAACTGCCGGCACTCGGGCGCCGTGATGTGGCGGTACGTGCCGAGCACGATGTTGTTCGCCGCGAGCGAATCGGCCGTCACGAAGAAACCGAGGTTGCGCTTCACGATGCGGCGCTCGTCCTCGGTCAGACCGTTCGGGTCCTTCCACAGTGCGATGTCGCGGGACATGTTGATTTCCTGCGGCATCCAGTGGTTCGCGCAACCGGCCAGATACTTTTCCCACGCCCACTTGTACTTGAACGGCACCAGCTGATTCACGTCAGTCTGGCCGTTGATGATGCGCTTGTCGGCGACATTGACCCGCGCTTCCGAACCGCCGGCGGGAACAGCCGATGCTTGCGGCGGCACCGCAAGATCGCCTTCGAAAATGTCACGGACCTGATGGGCGGCAGGCGTTGCAGCCTGCATTCCGACAGCCATCCCGGCGGAGGTGCGCATTGCGTTTTGCTGCGCTCCGCTCGCGGGGGTTACGGCAGTCTTCTCGTCATCCCAGTTGAGCATAAATTCTCACCATCAATTTAGAACGGTTTGTACCATCTTTTCCTGAGCGATAAAAGGGTTCGCTCACGAAAAATCCTTTTTTCGATTCGCGTTGCGACCTCGATACAACACTTTGAGCAACGCATCGTCATTCATGCAGCGCGCGATGTGAGTCGCGCGTGTATCGCGAGGTGCGCTCGACGCATCGAACGCTGATCGAAACACGACGTCGTCGGGGATGTTTCGATCGCTTGTCACTGCCTGCAACGCAGGTGCCGCGTTACAGATTCCTTATCATTTTTTTAGTTGAGAGCGGCGCACACTTCAACCTCGATCGGTCGTCGTGTGCGCCGCCCTTGCCTGCTTCTCAGGTCAGGCGCACTGCGTTACTGGCACGCTTCGCATTCGTCGAAGCCAGGATCGCCCGGACGCATCGTGCACACCGGACCATCCGCCTCGACCGGCGCGAGTGCCGGCGCTGCGTTGACCGCGCCCGACGACGCATCGCCGCCCGCCGCACCAAAGCCGCCCGCTGCGCCTTGCGCGCCGCCGCTGCTCGAGCCGCCGCTCGTCGGCACTGCGTTCAGTGCGCCGTGCGCGACCGTCGATTTCTCGACGTGCGTCGCCGCCATCGTGCGGAGGTAGTAGGTCGTCTTCAGGCCGCGCAACCATGCGAGCTTGTAGACCTCGTCGAGCTTCTTGCCCGACGCGCCGCCCATGTAGATGTTCAGCGACTGCGCCTGGTCGATCCACTTCTGGCGACGCGATGCCGCTTCGACCAGCCACGTCGGGTCGACTTCGAACGCGGTCGCGTAGATCGCGCGCAGGTCGGCCGGGATGCGGTCGATGCGCGACAGCATGCCGTCGAAGTACTTCAGGTCGGCGACCATCACTTCGTCCCACAGGCCGCGTTCCTTCAGGTCGCGGACGAGGTACTCGTTGACCACCGTGAATTCGCCCGACAGGTTCGACTTCACGTACAGGTTCTGGAAGGTCGGCTCGATACAGGCCGACACGCCGATGATGTTCGAGATCGTCGCCGTCGGCGCGATCGCGACGCAGTTCGAGTTGCGCATGCCGTGTGCGGCGATCCGCGAACGCAGCGACGTCCAGTCGAGCGACTCCGACGTGTCGACCTCGACGTAGCCGCCGCGCGCTTCCGTCAGCAGCTTCAGCGTGTCCTGCGGGAGGATGCCGCGATCCCACAGCGAGCCGCGGTAGCTCGAGTAGCGGCCGCGCTCTTCGGCCAGCTCGGTCGACGCGTAGTACGCGTAGTAGCAGACCGCTTCCATCGAACGATCGGCGAACTCGACCGCCGCTTCCGACGCGTACGGCGTGCGCAGCAGGTGCAGGCAGTCCTGGAAGCCCATGATGCCCATGCCGACCGGACGGTGCTTCAGGTTCGAGTTACGCGCCTTCGGCACCGCGTAGTAGTTGATGTCGATGACGTTGTCGAGCATGCGCATCGCGACGCTGATCGTGCGCTTCAGCTTCTCGTGGTCGAGCGCATAGCTGCCGTCGGCCTGCTTCACCAGGTGGGCGACGAGGTTCACCGAGCCGAGGTTGCACACCGCGATTTCGGTGTCGCTCGTGTTCAGCGTGATTTCCGTGCACAGGTTCGACGAGTGGACGACGCCGACGTGCTGCTGCGGCGAGCGCACGTTGCACGGATCCTTGAACGTGATCCACGGGTGGCCCGTCTCGAACAGCATGCCGAGCATCTTGCGCCAGAGTTGCTGCGCCGGGATCTTCTTGAACAGCTTGATCTCGCCGCGCGCGACCTTCTCTTCGTAAGCCGTGTAAGCCTTCTCGAAATCGGCGCCGAACTTGTCGTGCAGGTCCGGGCAGGTCGACGGCGAGAACAGCGTCCAGTCGGCGCCTTCCATCACGCGCTTCATGAACAGGTCGGGAATCCAGTTCGCCGTGTTCATGTCGTGCGTACGGCGGCGGTCGTCGCCGGTGTTCTTGCGCAGCTCGAGGAATTCCTCGATGTCGAGGTGCCACGATTCGAGGTACGCGCAGACCGCGCCCTTGCGCTTGCCGCCCTGGTTCACCGCGACGGCCGTGTCGTTCACGACCTTCAGGAACGGGACCACGCCTTGCGACTTGCCGTTCGTGCCCTTGATATGCGAGCCGAGTGCACGCACGCGCGTCCAGTCGTTGCCGAGGCCGCCGGCGAACTTCGACAGCAGTGCGTTTTCCTTCAGCGCTTCATAGATGCCGTCGAGATCGTCCGCGACCGTTGTCAGGTAGCACGACGACAGCTGCGAGCGGTGCGTACCCGAGTTGAACAGCGTCGGCGTCGAGCTCATGAAGTCGAAGCTCGACAGCACGTTGTAGAACTCGATCGCGCGCGTCTCGCGGTCGATCTCGTTCAGCGACAGGCCCATCGCGACGCGCATGAAGAATGCCTGCGGCATTTCGATGCGGGTGCCGTCGACGTGCAGGAAGTAGCGGTCGTACAGCGTCTGCAGGCCGAGGTAGCCGAACTGCAGGTCACGGTTCGCGTCGAGCGCTTCGCCGAGGCGCTTCAGGTCGAACTGCAGCAGCTTGTCGTCGAGCAGGCCGGCGTCGACGCCGCGCTTCAGGAACTGCGGGAAGTATTCCGCGTAACGGGCCGGCATCTCGGCCTGGACGACTTCCTCACCGAGGATCTCGCGACGGATCGTGTGCAGCAGGATGCGGGCCGTGACCTGGCTGTATGCCGGGTCCTTCTCGATCATCGTGCGCGCTGCGAGGATCGCCGAGTCGTAGACCTGGCTCATCGGCACGCCGTCGTACAGGTTCTTCACCGTTTCGGCGACGATCGGGTCAGGGTTAACCGCAGCGCCGAGGCCGTCGCATGCCGACACGATCAGCGCGCGCAGCGCGTTCAGGTCAAGCGGACGCGTGACGCCGTTGTCGACGACGTTGATGCCGGTGCTCGACTCGCCGCCCGCTGCCGCCGCTTCCTCGCCCGCATGCTGGCGCTCGAGGTGACGCTTCTCGCGATACAGCACGTACGCACGCGCGACGTTGTGCTCGCCGCCGCGCATCAGCGCGAGTTCGACCTGGTCCTGGATGTCTTCGATATGGAACGTACCGCCGTTCGGGCGGCTGCGTACGAGCGCGCGCACGACGTTGTGCGTCAGCTGTTCGACCTGCTCGCGCACGCGCGCCGATGCCGCGCCCTGCCCGCCGTTGACGGCCAGGAAAGCCTTGGTCACCGCGATCGCGATCTTCGAAGGTTCGAACGATACGACGCTGCCGTTGCGGCGGATCACCTTGTAGTCGGCGAACGTGGCCTGCGGCGCGAGCGCCTTCGCGCCCTGTTCGGTCCCGCCGAGCGGACGGCTCGAGGCGCTCTCGTACTGGGACGTCGCGTTGTCGGTGGTTTGCATGTGCAAAGCTCCTGGTGTTGGATGGTGCGGAGAGAACCGCGGATTAAAACGAACGCTGCGCAACGCGGTGCGCGAGCGGTAAGAGGCGAGCGATGCGCCGGGGAAGCCGGTTCGGTCGATGCGCGACAACCGAGCCGGTCGTGTGCTTCGTCATGTATACCCTGCCCCGTCGAAGTTCGCTGCGCTGATCGCGACGCCCGGACCGCCCGGCCTGACGCGCCGCCCTGAGAACCCTGTCCGCCGGCGTTGGCCGCCGGCCGGTGCCGCTCGGGTTTCCCCTGCGACACACACTATATCTAGTGCAGAACTGCTCAACTGGCACCAAGTATAGTGGACATTCGGAGGACGTCCAAACGGATAATTTACGATGGAGGTCTTGACATCGCTCACGCGCAGACACGACAAGGCATTGGTCGGAGAAAAAACTTTCTCCGGTCAAAAAACCCCGCGATCAGTGCTGACGGAAAGGAAAGTATTCGGCGGAAAACCCGGCATCGCTCGCGAAGCGTTGCCAATCGAAATGCGGGCCCGGGTCGGTCTTGCGGCCCGGCGCGACGTCCGAGTGCCCCGCGAATGCGTCGACCGGGTAGCGTGTGGCGAGCGCGCGGGAGAGTGCGGCGAGCGTCGCGTACTGCGCGTCGTCGAACGGCACGTCGTCCGCGCCCTCGAGCTCGATGCCAATCGAGAAGTCGTTGCAGCGCGGCCGGCCGAAGAATTCGGACGAGCCCGCGTGCCACGCGCGCTCGTCGCACGACACGAACTGCACGAGTTCGCCGCTGCGGCGGATCAGGAAGTGCGCGGACACGCGCACGCCGCGCAGGTGGCTCTGGTAATAGGGGTGCGCATCGCAGTCGAGGCGATTCAGGAACAGCGCCTCGATCGCGTCGCCGCCGAACTCGCCGGGCGGCAAGCTGATGTTGTGGACGACGACGAGCGTCGGCACCGCGCCCGCGGGCCGCACCTCGTAATTCGGCGACGGCGCGTGGCGCGCATCGCGCACCCAGCCGTGTGCGTCGACCGACAGTCGTGCTGCGTCGTTCATCGGGCGTCGTGGCCGCTCGCGCGTGCGCCGTGGCGCTGCGCGTGCTCGGTGCTGCAGAAGTATTCGCCGCCCGCGACGACGGCATCGCCCTTCGGCGCATGCACGCCGCATTCGGCGCAGCGCACCATCGGCTCGGGCAGCGAGCGAGCGGCGTCGCCGTTCGGCCGCGCAGCTCCGGGGCCACCGGTGCCGGGCGCGCCGTCGTAACCGGCGCCGCGGCCGGTGCGCGCCTGCGTGTGCTCCTGCGCCTGGCGCAGCTTGCGCGCGAGCCACGAACCCGCGAAGAAGAGAAGGATCAGGAGAAGAATCTGTCGCATCGGAAACCTGCGTTCAAACCACGGAACGGTGCAGCAGCACCTCGAAAACGAACCGGCTGCCGACATACGCGAGCAGCAGCGCGGCGAACGACACGAGCACCCAGCGCGCGGCACCGCGGCCACGCCAGCCCGACGTCTTGCGGGCGACCAGCAGGCCGCCGAACATCAGCCACGACAGGATCGCGAATACAGTCTTGTGGTCGAGCCGCAGCGCGCGCGCGTCGACCTGCTCGCTGAACAGGATGCCCGACGCGAGCGTCAGCGTGAGCAGCACGAAGCCGGCGCCGATCAGGCGGAACAGCAGCTTCTCGAGCGTGAGCAGCGGCGGCAGCGTCTCGAGCCAGCTCGCGATCCAGCCCGTCGAGCCGTCGCGTCCGCCGCTCCTCAGCGACTGCAGGCGCCGCTCGACCATCAGCATCAGGATCGCGTGCAGCGCGGCGATCGCGAACAGCCCGTACGCGATGTTCGCGATCAGGAAGTGCAGCTTGAACAGCGGCGCTGCGGCATAAGGAAGCACCCGCACGCCGCCGAACACGAGCGGCAGCAGCGACGCACCGCACGCGAGCGGCAGCACGAGCAGCCGCAGGCTGTCGAGCGGGAAGAAGAAGCTCTCGATCCAGTAGATGCCGGCGCCGAGCCAGAACATCGCGGACAGCGCAAACGCGAAGCCGAACACCATCGCGTCGTGCGGGAAGATGGTCGTATGGAGCAGCACGCCGTGCGCGACGAGCGCGGCGAACAGCAGCGCGCGGCCGGCCCCGCTCATCCCGGACGCGGCGGACGCGGGAACCGGCACGGCCGGCACGCTCGCGACGAGCGGCGTCGCGCCCTGGCGGTGCGTGCGCCAGCCTGCGACGGCAAGGCCGCCGTACAGGAATGCGGTGAGGGCATACAGTACAATATCCATGTTCGAAGTTTACACTAGGCCCCCTTCCCGCGACGGCTCCCTTTGTTCGGTTCCGCCGCGCCTTCGGGCCCCACTGTCCATCGCTCCCCATGCTCGACAATCTCACTCAACGGATGGCGCGCGTCGTCAAGACGCTGCGCGGCGAGGCCCGGCTTACCGAGGCGAACACGCAGGAGATGCTCCGCGAGGTGCGTCTCGCGCTGCTGGAGGCCGACGTTTCGCTGCCGGTCGTCCGCGAATTCATCGCCAAGGTCAAGGAAAAGGCGCTCGGCGAAGAAGTGATCAGCAGCCTGTCGCCGGGTCAGGCGCTCGTCGGCGTGGTCCAGAAGGAACTGACCGCCGTGATCGGCGGCGACTACGAAGGCAAGGCCGCCGAGCTGAACCTCGCGGTCACGCCGCCCGCGGTGATCCTGATGGCCGGCCTGCAGGGCGCGGGCAAGACCACGACCGCCGGCAAGCTCGCGAAGCTGCTGCGCGAGAAGTACAAGAAGAAGGTGCTGACCGTGTCGTGCGACGTGTATCGCCCGGCCGCAATCATGCAGCTGAAAACGGTGAGCGAACAGGTCGGTGCCGACTTCTTCCCGTCCACGCCGGACCAGAAGCCCGTCGACATCGCGGTCGCGGCCGTCGACTGGGCGAAGCGCCACTACCATGACGTGCTGATCGTCGATACGGCCGGCCGCCTCGGTATCGACGAGGCGATGATGCAGGAAATCGCCGCGCTGCACGGCACGCTGAAGCCGGCCGAAACGCTGTTCGTGGTCGACGCGATGCTCGGCCAGGACGCGGTCAACACCGCGAAGGCATTCAACGACACGCTGCCGCTCACCGGCGTCGTGCTGACCAAGCTCGACGGCGATTCGCGCGGCGGCGCCGCGCTGTCGGTACGTCACGTCACGGGCAAGCCGATCAAGTTCGTCGGCGTGGCCGAGAAGCTCGACGGTCTCGAGGTGTTCCACCCCGACCGGATGGCAAACCGAATCCTCGGCATGGGCGACATCCTCGCCCTCGTCGAGGAGGCGCAGCGCGGCGTCGACGTGCAGGCCGCGCAGAAGCTCGCCGACAAGGTCAAGAAAGGCGGCGACTTCGACCTGAACGATTTCCGCGCGCAGATCTCGCAGATGAAGAACATGGGCGGCCTGTCGTCGCTGATGGATAAACTTCCGGCGCAGTTCCAGCAGGCGGCGGCCGGCGCCGACATGGGCCAGGCCGAGAAGTCGATCCGCCGGATGGAAGGCATCATCAGCTCGATGACGCCCGCCGAGCGCGCGAAACCCGAGATCATCAAGGCGACGCGCAAGCGCCGCATTGCAGCCGGCGCGGGTGTGCCGGTGCAGGAAGTCAACCGGATGCTGAACCAGTACGACCAGATGCGTACGATGATGAAGAAGCTGAAGGGCGGCAACATGCAGAAGATGATGCGCGGCCTGAAGGGCATGATGCCCGGCATGCGCTGATTCCGCCCATCGGCCGGCGCGCGGGTTTTTGCTGTAGCGCGCGCCGGCCGTTCTGCTTCATTCTTATTTGTATACCGACTGCCCGCCAGAACACATGAACCGCGAAGAAGCCCTCCACATTTTCAACCACTCCGAAGAGATCGTCTCGGCCGACGCCGTCAATGCATCGATCTCCCGGATGGCCGACGCGATCCGCGCCGAAATCGGCGATGCGTTCCCGCTCGTTCTCTCGGTGATGGGCGGCGCCGCGGTGTTTACCGGGATGCTGCTGCCGCATCTCGATTTCCCGCTCGAATTCGACTACATCCACCTGACCCGCTACCGCAACACGACGCAGGGCAGCCCGGAAATGCACTGGCGCGTCGCGCCGCGCGAATCGGTGAAGGACCGGATCGTGCTCGTGCTCGACGACATCCTCGACGAAGGCGAGACGATGGCCGCGATCCGCGACCGCATCCTCGACATGGGCGCGAAGCGCTTCATGTCGGCCGTGCTGTGCGAGAAGACGCTCGCGAAGGCGAAGCCGCTGCACCCCGACTTCTGCGGCTTCGCGGTGCCGGATCGCTACGTGTTCGGCTGCGGGATGGATGCGAAGGGCTACTGGCGCAACCTGCCGACGATCCGCGCGCTGACCACGAACGTCTGAGCGCCCCGCTTCGCACTATATAAATAGAAAGCGGCGCTCCGGTTTCCCGGAGCGCCGCTTTTTTGTGGGCACGCGCCACCCCGCCTACAGCTGGTGCACGAATGCGCGGATGCCGCCCAGCATCATCTCGACCGAAATCGCGACGAGCACGAGGCCCATCAACCGCTCGAACGCCGCGACGGTCCGTTCGCCGATCCATTGCTGGATCCGCTCGGCCAGCACCAGCGTCACCGCGCAGACGATCATCGTGACCGTCAGCGCGCCGACCCACTCGAGCATCTTGCCGGGCCCCTGCGACGTCAGCAGCATCACCGTCGCGAGCGCCGACGGCCCGGCGAGCGCCGGAATCGCGAGCGGCACGATGAACGGCTCGCCGCCCGCGCGCGGATCGCTGCCGAGTGCGCCGTCCGGATGCGGGAAGATCATCCGCAGCGCGATCAGGAACAGCACGATCCCGCCGCCGAGCCGCAACGACAGGTCGGTGAGGCTCATCATCCGCAGGAAGCGGTCGCCGACCAGCATGAAGAACAGCAGGATCACGAACGCGATCCCCACTTCACGCAGGATCAGCTTCACGCGCCGCTCGCGCGGCACATCCCGCATGGCCGAAATGAACAGCGGGATGTTGCCGAGCGGATCGGTGATCAGCACCAGGAGCACGGTGGCCGACAGGAAGGTGTATTCCACCGCGTTCCCCGGTCGGTGCGCTTAGCGCGCGAGCGCGGCGCGGATCTTCTCCGCGACCGTCGCCGCAGCCGCGTCGGCCGGCAGCAGCGTCGCTTCGGCGTCGCGGCGGCCCTGATACTCGATCTTGCCTTCCTTCAGGCCGCGCTCGCCGATCACGAGACGGTGCGGCACGCCGATCAGCTCCCAGTCGGCAAACATCACGCCCGGACGCTCGCCGCGATCGTCGAGGATCACGTCGATGCCGGCCGCGGCGAGTTCCGCGTACAGCTTGTCGGCGGTCTCGCGCACCATGTCGCTGCGGTCATAGCCCATCGGGCACAGCACGACTTCGAACGGCGCGATCGATTCGGGCCAGATGATGCCGCGGTCGTCGAAGTTCTGCTCGATCGCCGCGCCGAGAATACGCGTGACGCCGACGCCGTAGCAGCCCATCAGCATCGGCTGCGGCTTGCCCGACTCGTCGAGGAACGTCGCGCCCATCGCTTCCGAATACTTGGTGCCGAGCTGGAACACGTGGCCGACCTCGATGCCGCGGCAGATGTCGATCACGCCCTTGCCGTCCGGCGACGGATCGCCCTTCTTCACGTTGCGCACGTCGGCGACGTCCGGCTCGGGCAGGTCGCGGCCCCAGTTCACGCCGGCGATGTGATAGTCGACCTCGTTCGCACCGACGACGAAGTCGCTCATGTTCGCGACCGTGCGATCGGCGATCACCTTCACCGGCTTCTTGGTGCCGACCGGGCCGAGATAGCCCGGCGGCGTGCCGAACCACTCGACGATTTCCTGCTCGGTCGCGAAGCGGTGGTTCTTCAGGCCCGGCAGCTTCGACACCTTGATCTCGTTCAGGTCGTGGTCGCCGCGCAGCATCACGAGCCAGATGGTCGGCTCGGCGCCTTCGTTGTCGGTCGCGAGCACGATCGACTTGATCGTGCGCTCGAGCGGGATGGCCAGCAGTTCGGCAACGGCTTCGCATTTCGCCTTGCCCGGCGTCGCGACCTTCGCCATCGCCTCGGCCGGCGCCGCGCGTTCGGTGCTCAGCGGCAGCGCTTCGGCCGCTTCGACGTTCGCCGCGAACTCGGACGTCGGGCAGTACGCGATCGCGTCCTCACCGGTGTCGGCGATCACGTGGAATTCGTGCGAGAAGTTGCCGCCGATCGAGCCGCTGTCGGCCGCGACCGCACGGAACTCGAGGCCCAGACGCGTGAAGATGCGCACGTACGCGTCGTACATCTTGCGGTACGACTCGTTCAGGCCGGCCGCATCCTTGTCGAACGAGTACGCGTCCTTCATGATGAATTCGCGGCCGCGCATCACGCCGAAGCGCGGACGGATCTCGTCGCGGAACTTCGTCTGGATCTGGTAGAAGTTCACCGGCATCTGCCGGTAACTCTTGATCTGGTTGCGCGCGATGTCGGTGATGACTTCCTCGTGCGTCGGCCCGATCACGAAGTCGTTGTCCTTGCGGTCCTTGAAGCGCAGCAGCTCGGGGCCGTACTGTTCCCAGCGGCCTGACTCCTGCCACAGTTCGGCTGGTTGCACGGCCGGCATCAGCAGCTCGATGGCGCCCGCCCGGTTCATTTCCTCGCGCACGATCGCCTCGACCTTGCGAATCGAACGCAGGCCGACTGGCAGGTAGTTATAGATACCGCCGGCGACGCGACGGATCATGCCGGCGCGCACCATCAGCTTGTGGCTGACGATCTCTGCGTCGGCGGGTGCTTCTTTCAGGGTGCCGATAAAGAAACGGGAAGCTTTCATGCGGACGGTTCCAAAAACGGCGCCCCCAGGCGGGGCGCCCGAAAAAGTTTCAAGGTGAAAAAGCTGCGCGCGGCGAACAGCAATGGACGACGATGGCGCAGACGACGTAGCAGACTAATCAGGGACAATTCAGCCGGTGTACCCCGCGCGGATTCGCTCCGCTACGGTGCGCAGCGCCCGTTATCTGTTTATAATCAAAGCAATTTTAAAGGATTCGAAGGTGGTTGTATGCTGGATCGTGAAGGCTTTCGCCCGAACGTCGGCATCATCCTCTTGAACGCGCGCAACGAGGTGTTTTGGGGCAAGCGGCTCCGCGAGCACTCCTGGCAGTTTCCTCAAGGTGGGATCAAGTACGGCGAGACCCCCATGCAGGCGATGTACCGGGAACTGCACGAGGAAACGGGTCTGCATCCGGAACACGTCAAGATAATCGGCCGCACTCGCGACTGGTTGCGTTATGAGGTGCCTGACAAGTTCATCAAACGCGAAGTACGCGGTCATTACCGCGGCCAGAAGCAGATCTGGTTCCTGCTGCGGATGGTCGGACGCGATTGCGACATTTGCTTGCGCGCGACCGACCACCCGGAGTTCGATGCGTGGCGCTGGAACGAGTACTGGGTGCCGCTCGATGCGGTGATCGAGTTCAAGCGGGATGTCTATCAGTTGGCGCTGACGGAACTGTCGCGCTTCCTGCGCCGCCCGGCGCAGCGAGCCGAGAAGCCGCGTGGGCCGCGTCTGTCGCGCTATCCGCGCGTCATCGGCGCACAGGCCCAGCAGACGCTGACGATTGTCGACGCATCGGTAGTCTGTTCGGAGATCGAAGTGGAAGCGAGCACGCTCGACGAGATGCCGCCCCGCGTGATCGTCGGCAAATGACGAATCGAACTGCATGACCGGGCGCGACCTTGGTGTCGCGCCCTTTTTTTACGAGGAATGCATATTGAAAGCGATTGCTCTCGCGCTCGCATCGATTGCCGCGGTGGCCACGCTGGCAGGTTGCGCGAATTCGAAGACGCCGACCAACAAGGATGACAGCGAGTTCGTGTATCTGCTGGACCGCCAGGGAACCTGGAAGGAAAACACGGTCGACTCGCTGCCGCCGCTGCCGCAGGCGAGCGACCTGCTGCCGTTCAACGTCTCGCAGAACACGCCGCTCAAGTTCTTCGTCGACGCGAAGTCGCTCGCGGTCGGCACCGACGGCGTCGTGCGCTACGCGGTCGTCGTCACGAGCCCGGCCGGCGCACGCAACGTGAACTACGAGGGCATCCGCTGCGACACCTACGAATGGCGCCAGTATGCCGGCCTGAATTCGGACCACGACGGCTGGGATCGCACGGTCGAGAACGATTGGCAGCGCATCGAGAACGGCGAGCTGAATGCCTACCACTCGGCGCTGTATCAGGATTACTTCTGCGCGAACAAGATGCCGCAAGGCTCGACCCGGCAGATCCTGGAGAACATCCGGTTTCACCGTACCGCGATGAGCCAGTTGCGCTGATGGCGCGCGGCGCCCGCCGCCGCTCTTTCTGCCCCGCTGCATGAAAAAGCCCGCATCACGCGGGCTTTTTCATTTGACGGCCTGAACCGGCAAGGCGAATGATCACACCAGCACCAGATTGTCGCGATGGATCAGTTCGGGCTCCAGCATGTAGCCGAGCACGGATTCGATCTCGCCGCTCGGCTTGCGGTGAATCAGTTTCGTCTCCGCGCTGCTGTAGTTCGTGAGCCCTCGCGCCACTTCGCGCCCGTCGGGGCCGACACACGCGATGACTTCGCCGCGCGCGAACGCACCCTGTACGTCGATCACGCCGATCGGCAGCAGGCTCTTGCCGCCGGCCGTCAGTTTCTCGACCGCGCCCGCATCGATCACGACATGGCCGCGCACCTGCAGGTGATCGGCCATCCACTGCTTGCGTGCCGCCATCCGCGCGGTACGTGCGATCAGTTGCGTGCCGATCGCCTCGCCGGCCGCCAGACGCACGAGCACATCGGACTCCCGGCCGCTCGCGATCACCGTATTTGCACCGCTGTGCGCCGCGCGCTTCGCCGCGAGGATCTTCGTCAGCATCCCGCCGCGGCCAAGGCTCGAGCCCGCACCGCCCGCCATCGCCTCGAGTTCCGGCGCGCCCGCATTCGCTTCCGCGACGAGCGTCGCGTTCGGATCCTTGCGCGGATCGGCCGTAAACAACCCCGACTGGTCGGTCAGAATGATCAGCGCATCGCCTTCGATCAGGTTTGCAACGAGCGCACCGAGCGTGTCGTTGTCGCCAAACTTGATTTCATCGGTGACGACCGTGTCGTTCTCGTTGATGATCGGCACGACGCCGAGCCGCAACAGCGTCAGCAGCGTCGATCGCGCATTCAGGTAGCGCTCGCGGTCCGCCAGGTCGGCATGCGTCAGCAGGATCTGCGCGGTGCGGATGTCGTGCTCGGTGAAGCGGCTCTCGTAGACCTGCGCAAGCCCCATCTGGCCGACCGCGGCGGCCGCCTGCAACTCGTCGATTTCCCGCGGCCGCTTGCTCCAGCCGAGCCGCTGCATCCCTTCGGCAATCGCGCCCGAGCTGACGAGCACGACTTCCTTGCCCTGGGCGCGCAGCGCGGCGATCTGGGCCGCCCAGCGGCCGATTGCAGCATGATCGAGCCCCTTGCCGTCGTTGGTCACGAGGCTGGAGCCCACCTTCACCACCAATCGCTTCGAATCCGCGATGATCGAACGCATCCTGCACTGTCTCCTGTATCTGATGCCTGCCCGGCCGGGCGCGATTGAGCGCCGACGCCGGGCGGCACGCCCGGCGCGCTCCGGAACCACTCAGGCGTCGTCGCCCGGCGCGGCCTCGCCCTTCGCAGGCGGCGCGTCGCGGAAACGCACGTCCGCCGCGAGATCTTCCGCCTCCGCCGCGCGATGCGCGTCCGAATGTTCGGAGAGGTAGTCGTAGATCGCGTAGCACAGTGCTTCACAGCCCTGGCCCGTCAGTGCCGAAATCTCGAACACCGGGCCGTCCCACTCGAAGCGCTCGAGGAAATCCGCGACGCGCGCCTTGCGCTCGTCTTCCGGCACCATGTCGAGCTTGTTGAGCACGAGCCAGCGCGGCTTCTCGTAGAGCGCCTCGTCGTATTTGCGCAGCTCGCCGACGATCGCCGTCGCTTCGGCAACCGGATCGACGCTTTCGTCGAACGGCGCGAGATCGACCAGATGCAGCAGCACGCCGGTGCGCTGCAGGTGGCGCAGGAACTGATGGCCGAGGCCCGCGCCTTCGGCGGCACCCTCGATCAGCCCCGGGATGTCGGCGATCACGAAGCTCTTGCTCGGACCGACCCGCACCACGCCGAGATTCGGCGCAAGCGTCGTGAACGGGTAGTCGGCGATCTTCGGCCGCGCATTCGACACCGACGAGATGAACGTCGACTTGCCTGCGTTCGGCATGCCGAGCAGGCCGACATCGGCGAGCACCTTCAGCTCGAGCTTCAGCATGCGACGCTCGCCGGGCTTACCGTCCGTCTTCTGGCGCGGCGCGCGGTTCGTGCTCGACTTGAAATGCAGGTTGCCGAGCCCGCCGGCACCGCCCTGCGCAAGCATCACCTGCTGGTCGTGCTCGGTCAGGTCGGCGATCAGCTCGCCGGTATCCATGTCGCTGATGATCGTGCCGACCGGCATGCGCAGCGTGACGTCGTCGCCACCCTTGCCGTAGCAATCCGAGCCTCGCCCGTTTTCGCCGTTGCGCGCCAGATGCTTCTTCGCGTAACGGTAGTCGATCAGCGTGTTGATGTTGCGGTCGGCGATCGCGTACACGCTACCGCCCCGACCGCCGTCGCCGCCATCCGGCCCGCCGAACGGGACGAATTTCTCGCGGCGCATCGACGCACTGCCATCGCCTCCGTCGCCGGCGATGACTTCGATTCGTGCTTCGTCAATGAACTTCATTCGTCACTCCGCCCAGTATTTCCGCTATTGTGCCGCGCGCCGGCACGCTTGAACAATCTGCCGTTCGGCCGATCGTACGCCGGTTGCGCAACGGTCGCCGGAACGCGCATGCGCCCGGCGGCCAAATAAAAAAAGGCCCCGCGAAGACTGCGGGGCCTTTCGGCTACGAAGCCCGTGGGTGCCTGAACTTAGGCAGCCGCCGGGACGACGATGACCAGATGCTTCTTGTCCGCGCCTTTCGTCGCGAACTTGACGTGACCGTCGACCAGCGCGAACAGGGTGTGATCCTTGCCCATGCCGACGTTCTCGCCTGCGTGCATGCGCGTACCGCGCTGACGCACGATGATGCCGCCGGCATTGATTGCCTGGCCGCCGTACACTTTCACGCCGAGACGTTTCGACTCGGAGTCGCGGCCGTTCCGGGAAGAGCCGCCTGCCTTTTTGTGTGCCATCTGATTGCTCCTTTACCGAGGCGCTTACGCGTTGATCGCGTCGATGCGCAGCTCAGTGTAGTTCTGGCGGTGGCCGCCGTGCTTTTGGTAGTGCTTCCGGCGACGCATCTTGAAGATGGTGACCTTGGCATGACGACCGTGCGACACAACGGTGGCCTTGACGGAAGCCCCACTGACCAGCGGCGTACCGAACTTAATCGATTCGCCTTCGCCCACTGCGAGAACCTGGTCGAGCGTGATTTCAGCGTCAATGTCAGCCGGTATCTGTTCTACTTTGAGTTTTTCGCCAACGGCAACCTTGTACTGCTTGCCGCCGGTTTTTATGACCGCGTACATTGAGAACCTCACTCTGGATCCAATTTTTCCGCACACCACGCGCGGAAAACACGTGATTATACATGGGGTTAGCACCGAAGTCAAAACAGATCGACGATTGCCGCGCGCGGGCCTCGGCCGAACGGCCAAATTCGCGGCTGCGGCACGTGTGACAGACCGGGATATCTCGGATTCGACTTATAATCCGCGGCATCACCCAATTCCATCATCATGTCGTCGTCCACCGCCTCCCCCACCCTCAGCGCCGCCCACCTGCTCGCTCCGATCACCAGCGACATGGAGCAGGTGAATCGCGTTATCCGGCAAAGCCTCGCGTCCGACGTACTGTTGATCAACCAGATCGCCGAGTACATCATCGGCGCGGGCGGCAAGCGGCTGCGCCCGGCGTTGCTGCTGCTCGTCGCCGGTGCACTCGGCGAGACGTCGCACCAGCGGCACGTGCTGGCCGCCGTCGTCGAGTTCATCCACACGGCCACGCTGCTGCACGACGACGTCGTCGACGAATCCGAGCTGCGCCGCGGCCGCCAGACCGCCAATGCACTGTTCGGCAACGCGGCGAGCGTGCTGGTAGGCGACTACCTCTATTCGCGCTCGTTCGAAATGATGGTCGGCGTCGGCAAGATGCGCGTGATGGAGATCCTGTCCGAAGCGACGACGATCATTTCCGAAGGCGAGGTGCTGCAGCTCCTCAACATGCACGACGCGGACGTCGACGAAACGCGCTACATGCAGGTGATCCGCTACAAGACGGCCAAGCTGTTCGAGGCATCGGCACGCCTGGGCGCGGTGCTCGCGGGCGCCGATGCGCCGACCGAGGCCGCCGCCGCCGAATACGGCCGCCGGATCGGCACCGCATTCCAGATCATGGACGACTGGCTCGACTACGCGGGCACCGTCGAGGCAATGGGCAAGAATGCCGGCGACGACCTCCGCGAAGGCAAGCCGACGCTGCCGCTCATCTATCTGATCGAGCGCGGCACGCCCGAGCAGGCAGCGCTGGCACGCGAGGCGATCGAACAGGGCGGCACCGCTCGCTTCGACACGATTTTCGAAGCGATCACGCGCTCGGGCGCACTGGATCACACGCTCGAATGCGCGCGCCAGGAAGCGCAGGCGGCCGCGGCCGCGATCGCCGCATTCCCCGATTCGATCTACAAGGAGAGCCTGCTCGCGCTGTGCTCTTACTCGACGTCGCGGCAGTCCTGATTGCATGTCGTGTGTCGCCGCCACGGCAGCGACACACGTTCGACACGGGAAAATCACCCGTCTCGAAAAAAAATTTTCTCCAAGGGCTTCCCTTCTTGAAGAAACGTCGTTATAGTTATGTTCTTGCTTGACGACGCAGCGGTCTTGAAGAAGACGGCGAAATCGGAAGAGTACAAATCGGGGTGTAGCTTAGCCTGGTAGAGCGCTACGTTCGGGACGTAGAGGCCGGAGGTTCGAATCCTCTCACCCCGACCAGATTTTGAAAAAACCGTGCACCACGTGCACGGTTTTTTTTCGTCCGGCCGCCGCGGGCCCCTCGTGCCGCGCACGACACATCACGGTCGCCGGCCTCTGCTATATTCCCTCCATCCCTGTCCTTCACTGCTCCTTCCAACGCGTGGACCAAATTCCCTTATGGGCGCAAATCGGCGCCGTCTTCCTGCTTCTCCTCTGTTCCAGCTTCTTTTCCATTTCCGAGACCGCGATGATGGCGCTCAACCGCCATCGGCTGAAGCATCTCGCCGGCCAGGGCGCGCTCGGCGCGAAAACCACGCAGGGGCTGCTGACGCGCACTGACCTGCTGCTCAGCGTGATCCTGATCGGCAACAACCTGTTCAACACGATCATCCCGGTCCTGACGACGTCGCTCGCGCTCCATACGTTCGGCCGCAACAATCTCGCGCTGTCGATCGCGACCGGCATCGTCGCGTTCCTGATCATCGTGTTCGCCGAAATCGCGCCGAAGATCGTCGGCGCGACGTTCCCCGAACGCATCGCACTGCCCGCGAGCCTCGTGATCGCGCCGCTGATGCGCGTGTTCAAGCCGGTCGTCTGGTTCGTCAACGCACTCGCGAACGGCGTGCTGTGGGTGCTGCGCATCAACACGAAGAAGGGCCGCGACCAGCGGATGTCGGCCGACGAGCTGCGGGCCATCGTGCTCGAGTCGAGCAGTTTCATGCCGACCAAGCACCGCAGCATCCTGCTCAACCTGTTCGACCTCGAGAACATCACGGTCGACGACGTGATGGTGCCGCGCCGCCAGATCGAGTCGCTCAACTTCTACGCGCCGCTCGACGACGTCCTGCACCAGCTCGAAACCTGCTATCACAACCGGCTTGTCGTCTACGAAGGCGACATCGACAAGGTGCTCGGCGTGCTGCACGTCCGCAAGACGCTGACCGCGCTGCACAACCAGGAGTTCGACCGCGAGACGCTGCGCACGCTGCTCGCCGAGCCGTACTACGTGCCGTCGGGCACGCCGGTGGTCCAGCAGCTCCAGTTTTTCCAGGAAACGCGGCAGCGGACCGCGCTCGTCGTCAACGAGTACGGCGAACTCGAAGGGCTCGTCACGCCCGAAGACATCATCGAGGAGCTGATCGGCGAATTCACGACATCGATGCCGCGCAGCGAACGCGCGGGCGGCTGGGACGAGAACGGCGAATGCATCGTCTCGGCGAGCATGCCGCTACGCGAACTGAATCGCTGGCTGCACCTGAAGCTGCCGACCGACGGGCCGAAGACGCTGAACGGACTGGTCCTCGAAATCCTCGAGGAAATTCCGGAAGACGACGTGTGCCTGAAAATCGGCGACGTGATGCTCGAGGTGATGCGCAGCGACGATCAGGCCGTGCGCACCGTCAAGCTCTTCAAGCCGCGCGGCTCGCGCACCGCACGCGCCGCCGCGCGTTAGCCGAACGGCCGACTGCCGGCGCCGCCCGCGACGCGCGACCATCTGCTGGTCACGGTCAACTGGCGGCCAGCGTGCCGGCTCACATGCATTTCACTCCTCCCGGGGCGCCGCTGCGCACGCAGCCGCCGCCCGCTCATTCCGATGCGTTGCCCGTCACCGCACCGCGCGCACTCGACGCGGCCCAGCTCGACGACGCGCCGGCTGTGCGGCTGCTGACGGACACGCTTCACGCGGCACGCGTGCGCGACGCATCCGACATCCACGTCGAACCGTTCGAAGCCGGCTGGCGCATCCGCCTGCGCATCGACGGCGTGCTGCATGAACATGCGCGGCCGCCTCTTCATCTGCGCGACGCGCTCGTCACGCGGATCAAGGTGCTCGCACGCATGGACATCGCCGAGCGGCGGCTCCCGCAGGACGGCAGGCTGCGTATCGCGATCGACGGCGGTACGCGCGGCGACTACCGGGTCAGTTCGCTGCCGACGTTGTTCGGTGAAAAACTCGTGCTGCGGCGCCTCGAAACCCTGCCGACCGACCTCACGCTCGCCCGTCTCGGCTTCGACGCGCAACAGGCGGCCGCGATGGAAGCCGCGATACGCGCACCGCATGGCCTCGTGCTCGTCACGGGCCCGACCGGCAGCGGCAAGACGCTGTCGCTCTATTGCGCGCTGCAGATGCTCGATCGCGACGCGCACAACGTCTGCACGGTGGAGGATCCCGCCGAGATCCAGCTCGACGGCATCAGCCAGGTCGGCGTCGCCGAAAAGGCGGGGCTCACGTTCGCGACGGCACTGCGCGCGCTGCTGCGGCAGGATCCGGACATCATCATGGTCGGCGAGATTCGCGATGCGGAGACGGCCGACGTCGCGATCAAGGCCGCGCAGACCGGCCATCTCGTGCTGTCGACGCTGCACACGAACGACGCGCCGGCCGCCGTCGCGCGGCTGCTCGATATCGGGGTCGCTCCGTACAACCTCGCGGCCGCGCTGCACCTCGTCACCGCGCAGCGCCTCGTCCGGCGGCTGTGCACCGCCTGCCGCATGCACTCGGACGCACCGGTGCCCGTATTGCGCGAAGCCGGCTGCGACCCGGTTGCGCTCGCCGCAGGATGGCGGCCGTTCGTTGCGCGAGGCTGTTCGGCCTGTCACGGCATCGGCTATCGCGGCCGTATCGGCCTGCATCAGACAATGCCGGTATCGCCCCGGCTGGCGGAACGCATCGTCGCCCGGGCAAGCGTCGGCGAACTCGCGCAATGCGCGGCGGCCGAAGGCGTGCGCAGTCTGCGCGACGCGGCGTTCGCGCGTGTCCGGGACGGCACGACGAGCATCGCGGAAGCCATCGCCGCGACACCTGCTGCATGAGCATGCGCACAACGCCGCGCGAAAGCCGCTTCGCATGGCGCGGCCGCCATCGCGACGGCACGCCACGCCGCGGGATCATCATCGCGTTCGACGCCGCGAGTGCACGCGCCGCACTCGCGCGCGACGGCATCGCAGTCTTATCGCTCGACATCCGCGGGCCGGCCCGGCCGCCAATGGCCGGCACGCGGGACGTCACGCGCTTCACGCGCCAGCTCGCGAGCCTGCTGCAGGCCGGGTTGCCGCTCGCGCCGTCGCTCGAGATGCTCGCGCGCACGCGGCCACGCGACGGCCTGCCGCGAATCGCCGCCGGTCTCGCCCGCGAGATCGTCGGCGGCCATCGCTTCGCAGATGCACTCGCACGCTATCCGGCGCAGTTCGGCACACTGTATCGCCAGCTGATCGAGGTCGGCGAAGCGTCAGGCTCGCTCGGCGTCGTGCTGACACGGGTCGCGGAGCACCGCGAGCGCGCCGACGCGCAATGGCGCAAGCTGCGGGCCGCGCTTGCCTATCCGGCGGCCGTCATCCTGTTCGGGCTCGCAATTTCGGCCGCGTTGATGGTGTGGGTCGTACCGACGTTCCGCCAGATCTTCGACGGTTTCGGCGCCGCGCTGCCGGCACCGACCCGTGCGCTGCTCGCGTTGTCCTCGGCGCTGTCGGCGTGGGGCGGTGTGCTGGTTGCCGGTACGGCGGCAGCCGCGCTGGCCGCCCATCGCGCGCTACGGCTATCGGCACCGCTGCGCCACGCTGTCGCGCGGCGCCTGCTGCACGTCCCGCTCGCGGGGAGTGCGATGAGCCGGTTCGCGGCCGCGCGCTGGTGCCGATCGCTGGCGACGCTGCTCGGCGCCGGCGTGCCGCTCGCAGACACCTTCGCCACGCTCGAACGCACGGCCGGCCATCCCGTGTTCGAGCGCGCCACCGCCCACATCGCCGCCCACGTGCTGCGCGGCGCGCGTCTCGCGGACGCGATGCAGTCGGCCGGCTGCTTTCCGGACGACGTCGTGCAGCCGATCGCCGTCGCCGAGGAGACCGGTGCGCTCGACACGATGCTCGCCGACATCGCCACGCTGTGCGAGCGCCAGCTCGACGCGCATCTCGATACGCTCGCCGCGCTCGGCGAACCGCTGATCGTGATCGTGCTGGGCGCACTCGTCGGCGGCCTCGTGATCGCGATGTACCTGCCCATCCTTCAGCTCGGCAACGTGGTGTAGCATCGCAACCGATTCTGTCGCCTTTTAGTCCGAACCTTGAGCCTCATGACACCCGCGCCCTTGTCCGCCGTTTCCGATTCGCCCGAGAGCACGCTGCTCGCGCTGGCGATGCTGCCGGCCGCGCTGCAGTACGCGTTCGCGGTCATCATCGGCCTGTGCGTCGGCAGCTTCCTGAACGTGGTCGTGCACCGGCTGCCCGTGATGATGCAGCGCGCATGGCAGGCCGAGATCGACGAAGCGACCGGCAACACGAGTGCCACTCCCGAAGACGGCTACCCGCCGCGCTACGACCTGTGGCACCCGCGCAGCGCCTGCCCGCATTGCGGCCACGTGCTGCGCGCATGGGAAAACATCCCGCTCGTCAGCTACCTGATCCTGCGCGGGCGCTGCCGACGCTGCGGCCACGCGATCGGCATCCGTTATCCGCTCGTCGAGCTTGTGTGCGCGCTGCTCGCCGCCGGCTCGCTCGCGGCATTCGGCCCGACCGTCGCCGCGCTCGCCGCGTTCGCGCTGTGCGCCGCGCTGCTCGCGATGAGCGCGATCGATATCCGGACCGGCTACCTGCCCGACTCGATGACGCTGCCGCTCCTCTGGGCCGGGCTCGTGCTGAACCTCGGCGGCACGTTCACATCGCTGCGTTCGGCCGTGATTGGGGCCATGGCCGGCTACCTGTTCCTGTGGTCGGTCTACTGGCTGTTCAAATGGCTGCGCGGCATCGAGGGCATCGGTTTCGGCGACCTGAAGCTGCTCGCCGCGCTCGGCGCATGGATGGGCTGGGCCGCACTGCCGCAGGTCGTGCTGTTCGCCGCGGTGACGGGCGCGGTCGTCGGGCTCGTCGCGACCTGGCGCGGTCGCATGCGCTTCGAGGAGCCGATTCCGTTCGGCCCGTTCCTCGCGGCAGGCGGTGTCGCGACGCTGTTTTTCGGCACCCCTTTCTATTCGGCGCTCGGAGGCTGACATGTTCGCAATTGGACTCACCGGCGGCATCGGCAGCGGCAAGACGACCGTCGCCGACCTGTTCGCCGCCCGAGGCGCATCGCTGGTCGATACGGATCTGATCGCCCATCGCATCACCGCGCCGGGCGGCCTCGCGATGCCCGCGATCGAACAGGCATTCGGCCGCGACTTCGTTGCCGCCGACGGCTCGCTCGACCGCGCGCAGATGCGCGCACTGATCTTCAGCGACGACGACGCGCGTCGGCGCCTCGAAGCGATCACGCACCCGCTGATCCGGGCGGAGACCGATCGTGAGGCGCGCGAAGCGCAGGGCCCATACGTGATGTTCGTCGTGCCGCTGCTCGTCGAATCCGGCAACTGGAAGGCGCGCTGCGATCGCGTGCTCGTCGTCGACTGTCCGGTCCAAACGCAGATCGCACGCGTGATGCGGCGCAACGGCTTCACGCGCGAACAGGTCGAGGCGATCATCGCGCGGCAGGCGTCGCGCGAGGCCCGCCTCGCGGCGGCCGACGACGTCATCGTCAACGACGCGACGACGCCCGATGCGCTCGCCGCGCAGGTCGATGCACTGCACCAACGCTATCTCGGGTTCGCGGCCGCCGCGCACTGAGCCTCGCGCTCGATCGTGATGGTGTACGAAATTGGCGCGTTGCTAGGGTAGAGCGTGGGCATTAGAATGTCCTGCATTGTTTCAATCCCTACCCAAGAGGCGAGCGCGCTTGATTCTTTACGAGTATCCGTTCAACGAGCGAATTCGCACGCTGTTGCGCCTCGAAGATCTCTTCGAGCGCTTCGCGTTCTTTTTGGCTCAGGAGGACCCGCGTGAACACCACGTCGCGCTGACGACGCTGTTCGAAATCGCCGAGGTAACGGGCCGCGCGGACCTGAAATCGGATCTGATGAAGGAGCTCGAACGTCAACGCCAGACGCTCGCCCCCTTTCGCGGCAATCCGGGCATCGAGCAGAACGCGCTCGAAGCCGTGCTCGGCGAAATCGAGCAGACGCTCGCGAATCTCGCGCAGATGCAGGGCAAGACCGGGCAGCACCTCGTCGACAACGAGTGGCTCGCCAGCATCCGCAGCCGTGCGGTGATTCCGGGCGGCACGTGCAAGTTCGACCTGCCGTCGTACTACGCATGGCAGCAATGGCCCGCCGAGCAGCGGCGCCAGGACATCGCGAAATGGATCCTGCCGATGCTGCCGCTGCGCGATGCCGCTGCGATCGTGCTGCGGCTCGCGCGCGAATCGGGCCAGGCGTCGAAGGTCATGGCGATGCAGGGCAGCTACCAGCAAATGCTGTCCGGCCGCACCTACCAGTTGATGCAGGTGCGCGTGGCGCCGGAATTGCGCGTCATTCCCGAGGCAAGCGCCAACAAATACATGCTGTGGGTACGGTTCACCACGCAGGACGGCGATGTGCGGCCGCGTGCGGTGGACATCGACGTGCCGTTCCATCTGACACTGTGCAATCTGTAACGGCCGCGTGCCGGATCGCTTTCGTATGACTACCGTTGTGAAATGCCCGTCGTGTGGCGCCGAAGTGCGCTGGACGCCCGAAAATCAGTTCCGTCCGTTCTGCTCGGCCCGCTGCAAGCAGCTCGACCTCGGCGCCTGGGCCGCGGAAAAGTACCGGATCGGGGGATCCTCCGACGAGGGGCCCTCATCGGAAGAAGACGGCACGGACGGCCGCCGCGACAGCTGAGCGGCGCTCGGCACCGTCAGCCAGTGACAGTGATATGGCCCGCCTTTCCGGCAGGCCATCGTGGCGTCAGATCGACGCGGCTTCCTTCTCGAGCAGTTCAAGCACCGGCAGCGCGGCCGGCAGCAACGGCGCGACCTCGACCGGCAGTTGCTGCCATACGAACGCCTGCCCTTCCTTGCTGTGCGGCTCGCCCGTCCAGCCCGTCACCTTGCAGAAATAAAGCCGCACATAGGCATGCGGATAATCGTGCTCGAGCGTGTGCCAGCGATGGCTGGCCGTGACCTGGATGCCGAGTTCCTCGTGCAGTTCGCGCGCAAGCGCGTCCTCGACGCTTTCGCCGGCCTCCAGCTTGCCGCCCGGAAATTCCCAGTAGCCTTCGTACGGTTTGCCTTGCAGCCGCTGCGCGAGCAGATAGCGGCAGCGGCCGACCGGGCCACCAGGCTGCACCATCACGCCGACCGCCACTTCCGTCACCTTGCGGCCATCGGGCGCGCGTACCGCGCCTTGTGCGAGATCCGCGCTCATGCTTGCTCCTTGCGACCCGACCAGTCGCGCGCAAACTGCCACGCGACGCGCCCCGACCGCGAGCCGCGCTCGAGCGCCCACACGAGCGCATCGCCGCGTGCGGACTCGATCTCCGCATCCGGGCAGCCGAAATGACGAAGCCAGTGCCCGACGATGTCGAGATAGTCGTCCTGCTTGAACGGATAGAAGCTGACCCACAGACCGAAGCGCTCCGACAGCGAGATCTTCTCCTCGACGACTTCGCCGGGGTGAATCTCGCCATCCGGGAGATGCTTGTACGTCTCGTTGTCGCTCATGTACTCGGGCAGCAGATGGCGGCGGTTCGACGTCGCGTAGATCAGCACGTTGTCCGACTGCGCGGCGATCGAGCCGTCGAGCGCCACCTTCAGCGCCTTGTAGCCCGACTCGCCTTCCTCGAACGACAGGTCGTCGCAGAACACGATGAAGCGCTCGGGACGCTGCGAGATCAGGTCGACGATGTCGCCGAGATCGTGCAGGTCGTCCTTGTCGACTTCGATCAGACGCAGCCCGTCCTTCGCATACGCGTTCAGGCACGCCTTGATCAGCGACGACTTGCCGGTACCGCGCGCGCCGGTCAGCAGCACGTTGTTCGCCGGCTTCTGCTGCACGAACTGCCGCGTGTTCTGGTCGATCAGCCCTTTCTGGCGATCGATGTTGTGGAGGTCGTCGAGCGTGATCGACGACACGGCCGGCACCGGCTGCAGATAACCGCGCCCCTGGCGCTTGCGCCAGCGGAACGCGTGTGCGGCATTCCAGTCGACCGCTGCCTGCGCGGGCGGCAACATCCCCTCGAGACGACCGAGCAGCGCTTCCGCGCGCGTCAGAAACTGTTCAAGCTTGTCCATGTCGTTCAGGCACTCCCGATCAGGAGCGGTAATCCGCGTTGATGCTCACGTAGTCGTGCGACAGGTCGCACGTCCAGATGGTGGCCTGTGCGTCGCCGCGGCCAAGCAGCACGCGGATCGTGATTTCGCTCTGCTTCATCACGCGCTGGCCGTCCTCTTCCTGGTACGCCGGATTGCGGCCGCCCGCCTTTGCGACGAGCACATCGTCGAGATAGAGGTCGATCTTGCCGACGTCGAGATCCGCGACGCCCGCATAGCCGATCGCCGCGAGAATCCGGCCGAGGTTGGGGTCGGATGCATAGAAGGCGGTCTTCACGAGCGGCGAATGGCCGATCGCGTAAGCGATCTGGCGGCATTCCGCGACGCTCTTGCCGCCTTCGACCTGCACCGTCATGAATTTCGTCGCACCTTCGCCATCGCGCACGATCAGCTGCGACAGCACCTGCGCGACTTCCGTCACCGCATCGCGCAGCGCCGCATAGGCCGGCGAATCCGTCGACGTGATCGCCGGCAGCGTGCTCTTGCCCGACGCGATCAGGATGAACGAGTCGTTCGTCGACGTGTCGCCGTCGATCGTGATGCAGTTGAACGAGCGGTCGGCCACTTCCTTCACGAGCGTGTCGAGCACCGGCTGCGCGACGTTCGCGTCGAACGCGAGGAAGCCGAGCATCGTCGCCATGTTCGGCTTGATCATGCCGGCGCCCTTGCTGATGCCCGTCAGCGTGACCGTATGACCGTCGATCGTCACCTGGCGCGACGTGGCCTTCGGCAGCGTATCGGTCGTCATGATCGCCTGCGCGGCGTCGAACCAGTTCGCGGCCTTGCGGTTCGCGAGCGCGGCCGGCAGCCCGGCCTTCAGGCGGTCGATCGGCAGCGGTTCGAGGATCACGCCGGTCGAGAACGGCAGCACCTGCGCCGGCTCGATACCCGCAAGGCGGGCAAGTTCCGTGCAGGTTTCGCGCGCGTTCGCAAGGCCCGGCTCGCCGGTACCGGCGTTGGCATTGCCCGTATTCACGACGAGCGCGCGAATGCCCGCACCGCCCGCGCGCACCTTCGCCAGATGCTCGCGGCAGACGATGACCGGCGCGGCACAGAAGCGGTTTTCGGTGAACACGCCCGCGACCGTCGCGCCTTCGTCGACGGAGATGACCAGCACGTCCTTGCGATTCGGCTTGCGGATGTTCGCTTCCGCCCAGCCGAGCGTGACGCCGGCGACGGGATGCAGTTGGGCGGGATCGATCGACGGAAAATTGACAGCCATGGGGCACACCTGCCAGATGGAAAATGCCGGCGTGCGCCGGCATCGATTGGAAGAACCGGCGGCCGCATGCGCGGGCCGCCGCAACTCAGATCACGCGCTCGAAGCTGCGAACCGAGCGGCGCGCGTCACGCGCGCCGCCGTCGATCATGACAGCTTCCCGTGACATTGCTTGTACTTCTTGCCGCTGCCGCACGGGCACGGGTCGTTGCGGCCGACCTTCGGCATTTCACCGCCGGGGCCGCTGTGCGTCATCGCGCTGCCGACCATGTCGGCCGTCGCCGTGGCCGCCGCGGCAGCCGTGACGTTCGCCACCGGCGCACCGGCTTCCGCGTAGTCGGCGTGCTGGTACTCGACGTTCTCGAGATGACCTGCGCGCTCCTCGATCTGCTCGGCCGCTTCCTCGAGCTGTTCCGGCGACTGGATCTGCACGTTCATCACGACGCGCGTGACTTCCTGCTTGATCGCCTCGAGCATCGCGGCGAACAGCTCGAACGCTTCGCGCTTGTATTCCTGCTTCGGGTTCTTCTGCGCATAGCCGCGCAGGTGGATGCCCTGGCGCAGATGGTCGAGCGCCGCGAGGTGCTCGCGCCACAGGCGGTCGACCGTCTGCAGCATCACCGAGCGCTCGAATGCGCTGAACGATTCGCGGCCGACCATCGCGACCTTCGCCTCGTACTGCTCGTCGGCGGCCGTCATCACGGCGTCGAGAATCTCCTCGGCCGTAATCGACGACGACTCGTTCACCATTTCCTGGATCGCGAGGTCGAGCTGCCAGTCGTTGCGCAGCGCTTCCTCGAGCTCGGGCACGTCCCACTGCTCCTCGATGCTGCCTTCCGGCACAAACTGGCGGACGACTTCGGCAATCACGCCGTGACGCATCGCGGAGATCGTCTCGGTGATGTCGTGCGCTTCGAGCAGCTCGTTGCGCTGCTGGTAGATGACCTTGCGCTGGTCGTTCGACACGTCGTCGTATTCGAGCAGCTGCTTGCGGATGTCGAAGTTGCGCGCTTCGACCTTGCGCTGCGCGGACTCGATCGAGCGCGTGACGATGCCGGCCTCGATCGCCTCGCCTTCCGGCATCTTCAGGCGATCCATGATCGAGCGCACGCGGTCGCCCGCGAAGATGCGCAGCAGCGGATCGTCGAGCGACAGGTAGAAGCGCGACGAGCCCGGATCGCCCTGACGGCCTGCACGGCCGCGCAGCTGGTTGTCGATCCGGCGCGATTCGTGGCGCTCGGTGCCGATGATGTGCAGGCCGCCAGCAGCCTTCACCTGCTCGTGCAGCGTTTCCCACTCGTCGTGCAACTGCTGGATGCGGCGCGCCTTTTCGTCGGCCGGGATCGCGTCGTCGGCCTCGATGAACGCGGCCTGCTTTTCGGCATTGCCGCCGAGCACGATGTCGGTACCGCGGCCGGCCATGTTGGTCGCGATCGTGACGCGCTTCGGACGGCCGGCTTCCGCGACGATCGCCGCTTCGCGCTCGTGCTGCTTCGCGTTCAGCACCTCATGCGGCAGCCCGGCCTGCTTCAGCAGGTGAGACAGCAGTTCCGAGTTCTCGATCGACGTCGTGCCGACCAGCACCGGCTGGCCGCGCTCGTAGCATTCGCGGATGTCGCGGATCACCGCGTCGTAGCGCTCCTTGGCCGTCTTGTAGATCTGGTCCTGCTTGTCGATCCGCTTCGGCGGGCGATTGGTCGGGATCACGACCGTCTCGAGGCCGTAGATCTCGTTGAATTCGTACGCTTCGGTGTCCGCGGTACCAGTCATGCCCGCGAGTTTCGCGTACATCCGGAAGTAGTTCTGGAACGTGATCGACGCGAGCGTCTGGTTCTCGCTCTGGATCTTCACGTGTTCCTTCGCCTCGACCGCCTGGTGCAGGCCGTCGGACCAGCGGCGGCCGGCCATCAGGCGGCCCGTGAATTCGTCGACGATGACCACTTCGCCGTTTTGCACGACGTAGTGCTGATCCTTGTGGAACAGCGTGTGTGCGCGCAGCGCCGCGTACACGTGGTGCATCAGCGTGATGTTCTGCGGCGCGTACAGGCTCTCGCCCTCGCCGATCAGGCCCCATTCGGCGAGCAGGCGCTCGGCCTTCTCGTGGCCCGATTCCGTCAGGAACACCTGGCGTGCCTTCTCGTCGAGCGTGTAGTCGCCCGGCTTCTCGACACCCGTGCCGTCGGCCTTCTCTTCGCCGATCTGGCGCTCGAGCAGCGGCGGCAGTGCGTTCATCCGCACGTACAGCTCGGTGTGATCCTCGGCCTGGCCCGAAATGATCAGCGGCGTGCGCGCTTCGTCGATCAGGATCGAGTCCACTTCGTCGACGACCGCGAAGTTCAGTGCCCGCTGCACACGCGCGTCGGTCTCGTAGACCATGTTGTCGCGCAGGTAGTCGAAGCCGAACTCGTTGTTCGTGCCGTACGTGATGTCCGCCGCGTAAGCCTGCTGCTTCTGGTCGTGCTCCATGCCGGACAGGTTGATGCCGACCGACAGACCGAGGAAGTTGTAGAGGCGCGCCATCCATTCGGCGTCGCGCTGCGCGAGGTAATCGTTGACGGTCACGACGTGCACGCCGCGGCCGGCCAGCGCGTTCAGGTACACGGGCAGCGTCGCGACGAGCGTCTTGCCCTCGCCGGTGCGCATTTCCGCGATCTTGCCGTAGTGGAGCACCATGCCGCCGATCATCTGCACGTCGAAGTGCCGCATCTTCAGCACGCGCCGGCTGGCCTCGCGACAGACTGCGAACGCCTCGGGCAGCAGCTTGTCGAGCGACTCGCCGGCCGCGACCCGCTGGCGGAATTCGTCCGTCTTGCCGCGCAACTGGTCGTCCGTCAGCTTCTCGATCTGCGTTTCGAGCGCATTGATCGTCGCGACGGTCTTTTGGTATTGCTTGACGAGCCGCTGGTTGCGGCTGCCAAAAATTTTCTGGAGAAAACCGGTTGTCATCGGATCGGATCCTGCGTCGCAGCACCGGCGCCCGGCGCGTGTTGCGCGCCCCGACGCCCGAGCCTCGGCGGCTTAGCGAATTAGTGGACTCAAACGTCGAATTTTAGCACGCGGGAAAGCGTACGCCCGTGTCTCGGCCGGACGGGCACTGCGCGCCTACGGCCGGGCCCACGGGGCGAAAGCCGCCCGTGCACGGGCCCGCGCGGGTACAATCGGCGTCAACGTCCGCGCGCGTGCGCGCCCGAAGAATGTCTCGATGAACCGATTTTCCAAGCGTTTCGGCCCGCTCGCCGCCTATCGCCCGCAACCCGTGTCCGAAGTGCTCGGCCGCACCGACGCGTTCGCGGCACTGCGCGCCGGCGTCGAGCAAATCGCGTCGCTGCAGCGCGATCTTGCCGCGCTTCTGCCCGACTACCTGGCGAACCACGTCGAACCCGGCTTCGTGAAGGACGGCACCCTGACCCTCTTTGCGGCGCACAACGCGCTGGCCGCGCGGCTGCGGCAGGTCGAGCCGCGGCTGCTCGGCGATCTGCAAAAGCGCGGCTGGCCGGTCTCGACGCTGCGCGTGCGCGTGCGCCCGAAAGATGCGCCGGAGCCGCCGCACGTGAAGCAGGCGCGGATGACGTCGGTCGGCGCGGCCGCGTTGCGCGACCTGGCCGATCATCTCGAACCGTCGCCGCTGCAGGCCGCGCTTGCGCGGATGGCGGCCCGGCACGGCGCAAAGCCGCGCTGACGGCCTACGCCGCCGGCATCGTCCGGGCAACAAAAAAGCAGCCCGAAGGCTGCTTTTTTGTTGCTTGCGCCGAACACAGTTCAGGCGAAGGCCGTCTGCGCGTCGAACGCGAAACCCTTCGGCGCGGCCTGCGGATCGTCGAACGTGACGATCTCGTACGCATCTTCGTTCGCGAGCAGCTCGCGCAGCAGCGCGTTGTTCAGCCCGTGGCCGGACTTGTACGCCGTGTACGACGCCAGCAGCGGATGGCCGATCACGTACAGGTCGCCGATCGCGTCGAGCATCTTGTGCTTCACGAACTCGTCGTCGTAGCGCAGCCCGTCGTTGTTCAGGATGCGGTACTCGTCGAGCACGATCGCATTTTCCATGCTGCCGCCGCGGGCGAGGCCCATCTCGCGCAGCATCTCGGCCTCGTGCGCGAAGCCGAACGTGCGTGCGCGCGCGATCTCGCGCACATACGACGTATTCGCGAAATCGACCTCGAGTTCCTGGCCGGTCTTGTCGACGGCCGGGTGACGGAAGTCGATCGAGAATTTCAGCTTGAAGCCGAAGTACGGATCGAGACGCGCGAACTTGTCGCCGTCACGGATTTCGACCGTCTTCTTCACCTTGACGAAACGCTTCGGCGCGTTCTGCTCCTCGATCCCGGCGGACTGGATCAGGAACACGAAGGTCGCCGCGCTGCCGTCCATGATCGGGATTTCCTCGGCCGTCACGTCGACATAGAGGTTGTCGATGCCGAGGCCGGCACATGCCGACATCAGGTGCTCGACGGTCGACACGCGCACGCCATCCTTCTGCAGCACCGACGCGAGCCGCGTATCGCCGATCGACGTCGCCGCCGCGGGAATGTCGACGGGCGTGGGAAGGTCGACGCGGGAGAACACGATGCCCGTGCCCGGTGCGGCGGGACGGAGCGTCAGCTCGATCTTGCGGCCCGAGTGGACACCGATACCCACGGTCTTCACGATGGATTTGATGGTGCGCTGCTTCAGCATGATGTTCTTCGTCGTGATTGAAGATATCAATCAGGAGTTATATTCAATAGGAGGGATTATAGCGTAATTCCCTATTCAACGCAGTTTGAAACTGCGTATCAATCTGTTTCGGCTGTTTACCCCTGCCGATACGGGACGGGCCGATGCCCGGAACGGAGGCGTTTCCGGTCATCAGCCCGTGTTACAACTGCCCTGAGGCCGGTGAGCAGCGTTGCCGGCAGGCAACGGCGCACCGCACGATCAGGACGTCAACGTCGCGAGAACACTCGCCGCATCGCTCACTTCGAATTTGCCCGGCGCCTCGACGGCCAGCGTCTTGACCACACCGCCGTCAATCACCATCGCGTAGCGCAGGGAACGAATCCCCATGCCACGCGCGGACAAATCCTGCGTCAGCCCCAGCGCATGAGTGAAAGCCGCGCTGCCGTCCGCCATCATGCGCACCTTGCCCGCGGTGTGCAGATCACGTCCCCATGCGCCCATCACGAATGCGTCGTTGACGGACACGCACCAGATCTCGTCGATACCCGCCGCGCGCAGTTGCTCGGCGTGTTCGATGTAGCCCGGCACATGCTGCGCCGAACAGGTCGGCGTGAAAGCGCCCGGCAATCCGAAGATCACCACCCGCTTTCCCGCAACCTGATCGCGCACGCTGCAGGCGTTCGGCCCCAGCGTGCACCCTTCGCGCGCGTCGTCGATGTACTCGAACAGTTGCGCGTCGGGCAGCGCGTCGCCCACTTGAATCATGGCTGGTCCCTCATAGCGATACGGTTTTTCAGCGTGTCGCGGACAGCACGGCCCATCCCGCCCCGCTTGTGCGGAGAGGGCACGTTTCCCGGCCCGGCGTCGCAGCCGACGCGGCCTGTCGTGGTCCGTAGCATCCGTCACGCCGGCGATACCGCGGCAGTTTCGCCGCGGCTTCGCCTGTGTTTGCGTCAGTCAGCCTGCTTGCGCAGGAAAGCCGGGATGTCGTACGTGTCGACACCCTTCTCCTGCAGCGCCTGCACGTGCGATGCCGCGGTTTCACGCGAATTGCGCCACACCGCCGGCGTATCGAGTGCGCCGTAGTCGGCCGTGCTGACGTGATGCGCCGGTGCATAGCCGTGCGACACCGCGCTGACCGGCTGGTTGTCCGTACCCGTGCGCAGCAGCGTCATCGGTGCCGACTGCTGCTTCTTCGCCGCACGGCCCAGACCCGTTGCCACGACCGTCACGCGCAACGCATCGCCCATCGCGTCGTCGTACACCGCACCGAAGATCACCGTCGCATCTTCCGCCGCGTAGCTCTTGATCGTGTTCATCACTTCGCGCGTTTCCGACAGGCGCAGCGAACGGCTCGACGTGATGTTGACCAGCACGCCGCGCGCGCCCGACAGGTCGACGCCTTCGAGCAGCGGGCTCGCCACGGCCTGTTCCGCCGCGAGGCGCGCGCGATCGACGCCGGCGACCGTCGCCGTGCCCATCATCGCCTTGCCCTGCTCGCCCATCACCGTCTTCACGTCTTCGAAGTCGACGTTCACGAGGCCATCGACGTTGATGATTTCAGCGATGCCTGCCACCGCGTTGTTCAACACGTCGTCCGCGCACTGGAAGCACTTGTCCATCTCGGCGTCGTCGCCCATCACGTCGAACAGCTTGTCGTTCAGCACGACGATCAGCGAGTCGACGTGATCCTCCAGTTGCTGCGAACCTGCTTCAGCGACGCGCATGCGCTTGCCGCCTTCGAACTCGAACGGCTTGCTGACGACACCGACCGTCAGGATGCCCATCTCCTTCGCGATCTGCGCGACCACCGGTGCCGCGCCCGTGCCCGTCCCGCCGCCCATGCCGGCCGTGATGAACACCATGTGCGCGCCGCGCAGTGCGTCGGCGATGCGCTCACGCGCTTCTTCCGCTGCCGCACGGCCCATTTCCGGCTTCGCACCGGCGCCGAGGCCCGTATTGCCGAGCTGGATCACCGACGATGCGCGCGAACGCGACAGCGCCTGCGCATCCGTGTTCATCACGATGAAATCGACGCCCTGCACGCCGCGGTTGATCATGTGCTGGACGGCATTGCCGCCAGCGCCGCCAACGCCGACCACCTTGATGATGGTGCCGTTGGTCTCGGTTTCCAGCATTTCGAATTCCATGTTGCCTCCGTCAAGAGAAAAACTGCTAATCGGCCGTTATTCGGCAGGAGATCGGGCAACCCCCTGTCGCGCGCCAGCCGCCGGCACCAGCGCGAATTTCGAGATTCGGTTTGTCAGAAGTTGCTCAGGAACCATTCCTTCATCCGCGAGAACACCTGCCCCGCGTTGCCGGACTGCACGGCGACCTTGCGGCCGCGCATGCGCTGGGCACTGCCTTCGACGAGCAGCCCCATCGCCGTCGAGTAGCGCGGATTGCGCACGACGTCGGAGAGGCCGCCTGCATACTCCGGCGCGCCGATGCGCACCGGTTTCAGGAAAATGTCTTCGCCGAGCTCGACCATGCCGGGCATCATCGACGCACCGCCGGTAATGACCACGCCGGAGCTCAGGAGTTCTTCGTAACCCGATTCGCGCACGACCTGCTGCACGAGCGAGAACAGTTCCTCGACGCGCGGCTCGATCACGGCCGCGAGCGCCTGGCGCGACAACGTGCGCGGACCGCGTTCGCCGAGGCCCGGCACTTCCACCATTTCGTCCGGATCGGCGAGCGCCTGCTTTGCGATCCCGTAGCCGACCTTGATGTCTTCCGCATCCGGCGTCGGCGTGCGCAGCGCCATCGCGATGTCGCTCGTGATCTGGTCGCCGGCGATCGGAATCACCGCGGTGTGGCGGATCGCGCCTTCGGCGAAGATCGCGATGTCCGTCGTGCCGCCGCCGATGTCGACCAGCACCACGCCGAGATCCTTCTCGTCTTCCGTCAGCACCGCCAGCGACGACGCGAGCGGCTGCAGGATCAGGTCGTTCACTTCCAGCCCGCAGCGGCGCACGCACTTGACGATGTTCTGCGCGGCGCTCACCGCGCCCGTCACGATGTGCACCTTCACTTCCAGCCGGATGCCGCTCATCCCGATCGGCTCGCGCACGTCTTCCTGGCCGTCGATGATGAATTCCTGCGTGAGGATGTGCAGCACCTGCTGGTCGGTCGGGATGTTGATCGCCTTCGCGGTCTCGATCACGCGCGCGACGTCGGTCTGCGTGACTTCCTTGTCCTTGATCGCGACCATCCCGCTCGAGTTGAAGCTGCGGATGTGGCTGCCGGCGATCCCCGTGAACACGTTGGTGATCTTGCAGTCGGCCATCAGCTCGGCTTCCTCGAGCGCGCGCTGGATCGACTGCACGGTGGCCTCGATGTTGACCACCACACCTTTCTTCAGACCCTTCGACTCGCTCTGGCCGAGACCGATCACCTCGTAGTGACCTTCGCCTTTCAGCTCGGCGACGATGGCCACCACCTTCGACGTGCCGATGTCGAGGGAAACCAGCAGATCCTTGTAGTCTTTGCTCATAAAGTGCTCTTGCGTGTGATCTCTCGTTACTTCTTGCGCTTGTCGGTATCGGTCAGGAACCGCATGCCTGCCGCGCGAATCGCGAATCCGTTCGGATAACGCAGGTCCGCGTACTCGATGTCGTTGCCCCAGCGCTCCGTGACCGCCGGCCAGGCGGCGACCAGGCGCTGGCTCCGGTCATGCAGCGACTCGCTGTTGCGTTCCTTGCCCAGCTCGACCTGCATGCCGTTCGACAGCTTCACCGTCCACGCGTACCGCGCCGACAGCGTCACTTCTTCCGGCGCCGCCTTCAGCGGCGCAAACCATTTCCCGAAGTCGCGATACCGCGTGACGACTTCCTTCGCACTGCCCTCCGGGCCGTCGAACGCCGGCAGTTCCTGATCCAGCTCGCCCTGGTTCGCGGTGAACAGCTCGCCGTCGACGCTCACGAGCTGGTCGCTGCCCCAGGTCCCGAGCGGTTTGTACTCCTCGAGCGTGACAGCCAGCGCATTCGGCCACACCCGGCGCACGCTCGCATGGCGCACCCAGGGCATCTGCTCGAACGCGGCGCGCGCGGCGTCGAGATCGACCGTGAAGAAATTGCCCTTCAGCCGGCCGACCACGCCCGCGCGTACCGTCGGCGAATTGATGTGCTCGGTGTCGCCGTCGATCCGGATTTCCCGCAACGCGAACGTCGGGCGCTGGATCAGCCAGTAGCAACCGGCCGCCGCCAACACGAGCAGCAGCAGCGCGTACAGCGCGCTGGCGGCAAGGTTGAGTTGGCGAACGTTGTTCCACATACGTCGTTCCGTTCCTGCGTCAGTCGTTGAGCGTGAGCGACAGCACCTTCACGACCAGCTCCGAATAGCTGATGCCGACCGCGCGCGCGGCCTTCGGCGGCAGCGAGTGGTCGGTCATGCCCGGTGCGGTGTTCACTTCCAGGAAGTACGCATTGCCATCGGCGTCGAGCATGAAGTCCGCGCGGCCCCAGTCGGTGCAGCCGAGCACGTCGAACGCACGGCGCGCGACGCGCTTGAGCTCCGCCTCCTTGTCGGCGGGCAGCCCGCACGGGATCAGGTATTGCGTGTCGTTGGCGATGTACTTCGCGTGATAGTCGTAGAACTCGCCGGCCGGCACGATCTTGATCACCGGCAGGTCGAGATCGCCGGCGATGCATGCGGTGTATTCGCCGCCGCCTTCGATACTCTTCTCGACGATCACGATCGGGTCGTGCTTCGCGGCTTCCTCGAGCGCAGCCGGCAGCGCATCGGCCGTCTTCACCTTCAGCACCGCGACGCTCGAGCCCTCGCTCGCCGGCTTCACGAACAGCGGCAGGCCGAGCTTCGCGACGATGTCCGTCGCGCGCGCCGCGAGGTCGTCGCCGCGCAGCACCGTCTCGAACGGCGGCGTCGGCACGCCCGTCTGCTGCCAGACGAGCTTCGTGCGGAACTTGTCGAGGCCGAGCGCCGACCCGAGCACACCGCTGCCCGTGTAACGGATCCCGTAGAAATCGAGCGCGCCCTGGATCTGGCCGTTCTCGCCGTAACCGCCGTGCAGCGCGTTGAACGCACGCACGAACCCTTCGTCCTTCAGCGCCGCCAGCGGGCGCTCGGCCGGGTCGAACAGGTGCGCGTCGATGCCTGCGTCGCGCAGGCCCTGCAGCACGAGTTGGCCGGACGTGAGCGAGACCTCACGCTCCGAGGACTCGCCGCCGAACAACACCGCCACCTTGCCGAAACGTTTCGGATCAATCCCGCTCATGTCATGCCTTCTGTTGAGTGTGCTGCGCGACCTTCGCCGGCACGCCGCCGATCGAACCCGCGCCCATCGTGATCACCACGTCGCCGTTCTGCGCGACCTTCGCCAATGCGTCCGGCACGTCGTCGACCGTCGCGACGAACACCGGGTCAACCTTTCCTGCCCCGCGCAGCGCGCGCGACAGCGCGTCGCCGTTGGCGGTCGAGATCGCGGCCTCGCCGGCCGCGTAGACTTCCGTCAGCACCAGCGCATCGACCGTCGACAGCACGTTGACGAAATCGTCGAAGCAATCGCGCGTGCGCGTGTAGCGGTGCGGCTGGAACGCCAGCACGAGGCGACGCCCCGGGAACGCGCCGCGCGCGGCCGCGATCGTCGCGGCCATCTCGACCGGGTGATGGCCGTAGTCGTCGATCAGCGTGTACTGGCCGCCGTCCGCGGTCGGCACCTCGCCGTAGCGCTGGAAACGCCGGCCGACGCCGTTGAATTCGGCCAGCGCCTGCTGGATCGCGTCATCCGTCACGCCGAGGTCGGTTGCGATCGCGATCGCCGCGAGCGCGTTCTGCACGTTGTGCAGGCCCGGCATGTTCAGTACGACCGCAAGCGGCGCGCGACCTTCGCGAATCACCGTGAAGTGCATGCGGCCATCGCGCGCGTCGATGTCTTCCGCGCGCACCTGCGCGTCCGGCGACAGCCCGTAGCGCACGACCGGCTTCGAGATGAACGGGATGATCTGCCGCACATTCGGATCGTCGACGCACACGACCGCGCTGCCGTAGAACGGCAGGCGCTGCGTGAATTCGATGAACGCCTGCTTGAGCCGCGCGAAATCGTGGCCGTAGGTGTCCATGTGGTCGGCATCGATGTTCGTGATGACTTCGATCACCGGATACAGGTTCAGGAACGACGCGTCCGACTCGTCGGCCTCGGCGACGATGAAGTCGCCCGTGCCGAGCCGCGCGTTCGCGCCGGCGCTGATCAGCCGCCCACCGATCACGAAGGTCGGGTCGAGGCCGCCCGCGGCGAGCACGCTCGCGACGAGGCTCGTCGTGGTGGTCTTGCCGTGCGTGCCGGCGATCGCGATGCCCTGCTTCAGGCGCATCAATTCCGCCAGCATCACCGCGCGCTGCACGATCGGCACGCGCTTCGCGCGCGCGGCCAGCACTTCCGGGTTGTCCGAGCGCACGGCCGTCGATACGACGACCGCGTTCGCGCCCTCGATGTTCGCCGCGTCGTGGCCGATCGCGATCCGTGCGCCGAGCGCCTGGAGACGATCAGTCACCGCGTTGCGCGAGAGATCCGAGCCGCTGACCTCGTAGCCGAGGTTGACGAGCACTTCGGCGATGCCGCTCATGCCCGCGCCGCCGATCCCGACGAAATGAATGTGTTTGACGATATGTTTCATTGCAATATTTCCAGGTTCGCGCCGGCCGCCTTCGCGCACACGCGCGCGACTTCGTCGGTGGCCTCGGGCTTCGCCAGCGAGCGCGAACGTTCCGCCATGTCCGCGAGCGATGCCCGCGACTGGCCGCGCAGCCAGTCGGCGAGCAGTTCCGCCGACAGGTCGCGTTGTTGCACCAGCACGGCCGCGCCCGCATCGGCGAGGAACGCGGCGTTACTCGTCTGGTGATCGTCGACCGCGTACGGGAACGGCACGAACAGCGCCGCCACGCCCACCGCCGCGATCTCCGACACCGTCATCGCGCCCGACCGGCAGATCACGAGATCCGCCGCCGCATACGCGGCCGCCATGTCGTCGATGAACGGCACGAGCCGCACGTCTTCGCCGGCCGCGAAACCGGCCGCTTCGTAATTCGCCTTCAGCGCGTCGATGTGCTTCGCGCCGGCCTGATGCACGATGCGCGGACGTTCACCCGGCGTCAGCATCGCCAGCGCGCGCGGCACGACTTCGTTCAGCGCGGCCGCACCGAGGCTGCCGCCGACGACCAGCACGTTCAGCGGGCCGCTGCGCGACGCGTAGCGTGCTTTGGGCGCTTCGGTGCCGGCAAGTTCCGCGCGAATCGGGTTGCCGGTCCATTCCGCGTGCGGCAGCGCGCCGGGGAATGCGACGAGCACGCGTTTCGCAAATTTCGCGAGCACCTTGTTCGTCAGGCCCGCGATCGAATTCTGTTCATGCAGCACGAGCGGACGCCCCGACAGCGCCGTCATCACACCCGCCGGGAACGTGATGTAGCCGCCCATCCCGAGCACGACGTCGGGCCGCACGCGGCGCAGCGCGGCGAGGCTCTGCCCGCATGCGCGCAGCAGGTTGAACGGCAGCGTCAGCTTGGTCTTCAGGCCCTTGCCGCGCAGCCCGCCGAACCGCACGTATTCCATCGGAATGCCGTGTTTCGGCACGAGCGTCGCTTCCATCCCGGCCGGATTGCCGAGCCACACGACGCGCCAGCCCGCCGCCTCCATCCGGTGCGCGACCGCGAGCCCCGGGAACACATGGCCCCCGGTGCCGCCTGCCATCACCATCAGCGTGCGTTGCGACGCGGTCATACCTTCCCTCCGCGCATCAGCACCCGGTTTTCATAGTCGACCCGCAGCAGCACCGCGAGCGCCACGCAGTTCAGCAGAATGCCGGAGCCGCCGTAGCTCACGAGCGGCAGCGTCAGGCCCTTGGTCGGCAGCAGCCCGAGGTTCACGCCCATGTTGATGAAGGTCTGCGCACCGAACCAGATGCCGATGCCCTTCGCCATCAGGCCCGCGAACGTGCGATCGAGTGCGAGTGCCTGGCGGCCGATCTCGAACGCGCGGCGCACGATCCAGTAGAACAGCAGGATCACGACCAGCACGCCGACGAAACCGAGTTCCTCGCCGATCACCGCGAGGATGAAGTCGGTATGCGCTTCCGGCAGATAGTTCAGCTTCTCGACGCTGCCGCCGAGGCCGACACCGAACCACTCGCCGCGTCCGAACGCGATCAGCGAGTGCGTGAGCTGGTATGCCTTGCCCTGCGCGTAGCGCTCGTCCCACGGATCGAGGTACGCGAAGATCCGCTCGCGACGCCACGGCGACAGCCATACGAGCATCGTGAAGGTGCCGACCGCCGTCGCGACGAGGCCGCCGAACAGCTTGCCGTTCACGCCGCCGAGGAACAGCACGCCCATCGCGATCGCCGCGACGACCATGAATGCGCCCATGTCCGGCTCGAGCAGCAGCAGCGCACCGACCAGGCCGACCGCGAACGCCATCGGCAGGAAGCCCTTCGCGAAGCTCTGCATGTATTCCTGCTTGCGCACCGTGTAGTTCGCCGCGTAGATCGTCACCGCGAGCTTCATGATTTCCGACGGCTGCATGTTCGTGATGCCGAGCGGAATCCAGCGGCGCGCGCCGTTCACGCCCTTGCCGACGTGCGGGATCAGCACGATCACGAGGCCGACCAGCGCGATCAGGAAGAGATGCGGTGCATATTTGTCCCACGTCGACACGGGCACCCGGAACGCGATCACCGCCGCGATGAACGCGACGACGAGCGACACGCAGTGGCGCATCAGGAACGCGTAATCGTGATACGCCGCGTATTTCGGCGAATCGGGCATCGCGATCGACGCCGAATACACCATCACGACGCCGAGCCCGAGCAGCGCGATCGCGACCCACAGCAGCGAGTAGTCGAAGTCGAGCATCCGCGAACGGCTCGGGCGCACGCCGTTGACGACGCTCGCGAGGCCGCCGGTCGCGGCGCGCGTGGCCGACGCGACGCGGCCGCCCGCGGCATTGCCGCCGGTGTCGCGCCGGTCGTTGAAACGGGAGACGAGGCGATCGGACCAGCTCATGGCGTCGCTCCTTTGTCGATGGCGATTTCGTCGACCGCCGCGCGGAACACATCCGCGCGATGGGCGTAGTTCCTGAACATGTCGAGGCTCGCGCATGCAGGCGACAGCAACACCGCATCGCCCGGCTCGGCGAGGTCGGCCGCCGCGTGCACCGCGCCTTCGAGCGTCGTGTGGTCGGCGAGCGGCACGCCCGTTTCGGCGAGCGTGTCGCGGATCGCCGGCGCGTCACGGCCGATCAGCATCACCGCGCGGCACCAGCGCGCGACCGGCGCGACCAGCGGCGCGAAATCCTGGCCCTTGCCGTCCCCGCCCGCGATCAGCACGATCTTCTGGGCGAGCCCGTCGAGCGCGGCAACCGTCGCGCCGACGTTCGTGCCCTTGCTGTCGTCGACGTAGTCCACGTCGTCGATCGTCGCGATCACTTCGACGCGATGCGCTTCGCCGCGGTACTCGCGCAGCGCGTGCAGCAGCGGCGCGGCCGGCAGGTCGATCGCGCGTGCGAGCGCGAATGCGGCCAGCGCGTTCGCCGCGTTGTGCAGCCCGCGGATACGCAGTGCGTCGGCCGGCATCAGGCGCTTCTGCGCGATGTCGGGCGTGTGCGCGGCATCGCGCTTGCGCCGGCGGCTCGTCGTCGCCGCTTCGTCCGGTGCATCGCGATCGACGGCTTCCACCAGCCACGCGATGCCGTTGTCGCGCGACAGCCCGTAGTCGCCGTCCTGCACCGGTTCGTTCAGGCCGAACGTGACCGTACGCGGCGCGTCGGCCGCGCCGGCTGCCGGCGCGAACTTCATCACGGCCGCATCGTCGCGGTTCAGCACGCGCGTCGTCGTCGCGCCGAAGATCCGGCCCTTTGCTTGCGCGTACGCTTCGAAGCTGCCGTGCCAGTCGAGGTGGTCCTGCGTGATGTTCAGGATCGCGGCCGCATCGGGCGCGAACGTGCGCGCGGTCTCGAGCTGGAAGCTCGACAGTTCGAGCACCCATACGTCCGGCAGCGCGGTTTCGTCGATCGCGCCGGCGAGCCGGTCGAGCATCGCCGGGCTGATGTTGCCCGCGACCGCGACCTTCTTGCCCGAGCGCTGGCACAGCAGGCCCGTGAGGCTCGTCGTCGTGGTCTTGCCGTTGGTGCCCGTGATCGCGAGCACCTTCGGCTGGTAGCCGCTCGTGCCGAGCGCACGCAGCGCCTGCGCGAAGAATTCCAGCTCGCCCCACACCGCGATGCCGCGCTCGTTCGCGGCCGCGACCAGCGCCGCGAGCGCCGGTTCGAGCGGCGACAGCCCGGGGCTCAGCCCGACGAGCTCGATGCCGCCGTCGAGCAGCGCAGGCGTGAACGCCCCGCCGACGAACTCCGCATCGATGCCTTCGGCCTGCAGCGCGGCAAGGTTCGGCGGCGCCTCGCGGGTATCGGCAATGCGCAGCCGGCACCCGTGCCTCGCGCACCATCGCGCGATCGCGAGACCCGATTCCCCGAGCCCCAGTACGAGCACCATCGGCCGTTGCCGATCTCCAAACATCTCGCCAGACATCCTTGTTACCTTTCCTTTACCGCAGCTTGAGGGTGGTCAGACCGAACAGGCACAGCATCAGCGTGATGATCCAGAAACGCACGACCACCTGCGTTTCCTTCCAGCCGGACAATTCGAAATGGTGATGCAGCGGCGCCATCTTCAGCAGGCGCCGCCCTTCGCCGTAGCGCTTTTTCGTGTACTTGAACCACGACACCTGCAGCATCACCGACAGCGTTTCCGCGACGAAGATGCCGCCCATGATGAACAGCACGATTTCCTGGCGCACGATCACCGCGACCGTGCCGAGCGCGCCGCCGAGCGCCAGCGCGCCGACGTCGCCCATGAACACCTGCGCGGGGTGCGTGTTGTACCAGAGGAACGCGAGCCCGGCCCCGCCCATCGCGGAACAGAAGATCAGCAGTTCGCCCGCGCCCGGGATATGCGGGAACAACAGGTATTTTGAATAGACCGCGCTGCCCATCACGTACGCGAACACACCCAGCGACGCGCCGACCAGCACAACCGGCATGATCACGAGGCCGTCGAGGCCGTCGGTCAGGTTCACCGCGTTGCTCGCGCCGACGATCACGAAGTACGTCAGCACGATGAAACCCCACACGCCGAGCGGATAGCTGATCGACTTCAGGAACGGCAGCATCAGGTCGGCGCGTGCCGGCAGCCCCATCGACAGGCCGCTCCTCACCCACGCCATGAACAGGTCGAACACGCGCACGTTGTTCGCCTCGGACACGCTGAAGGCGAGGTAGACAGCGGCGAACAGCCCGATCACCGATTGCCAGAAATACTTCTCGCGCGACGACATCCCGCGCGGGTCCTTGTGGACGACCTTGCGGTAATCGTCGACCCAGCCGATCACGCCGAAACCGAACGTGACGAGCATCACGATCCAGATGAAACGGTTCGTCAGGTCGCCCCACAGCAGCGTCGCGACCGCGATGCCGATCAGGATCAGCACGCCGCCCATCGTCGGCGTGCCGGACTTGACAAGGTGCGTCTGCGGGCCGTCCTTGCGCACGGCCTGACCGACCTTCATTTGCGTCAGCTTGCGGATCACCCACGGTCCGCACACGAGCCCGATCCCGAGCGCGGTGATGGTGGCCATCACCGCCCGGAACGTGAGGTACGTGAACAAGCGCAAAAAGCTTGCGTCTCCTTGCAGCCATTGCGCCAGCGCCAGCAGCATGCTTCCTTCCTTCTACTCAGTGTGCAGCGGGCGCCGTGCCCGCCGCGGGTTGGTTCGTCAGCGCGTCGACCACGCGCTCCATCTTCATGTACCGCGAGCCCTTCACGAGCAGCGTCGCCTGCGCGCCGTAACCGGCCGCGAGCAGCGCCGCCACGAGCGCGCCGACGTCGTCGAAGTGGCGTGCCGTGTCGCCGTACGCCGTGCACGCATCTCGCGATGCGTCGCCGAGCGCGAACAGCGCGTCGATCCCGCGCTCGCGCGCGTACGCGCCGACCTCGCGATGGAATGCCGGCCCTTCGTCGCCGACCTCGCCCATGTCGCCGATCACCAGCACGCGCGGCGCCGGTTGCGTGGCGAGCACGTCGATCGCGGCACGCATCGAATCGGGATTCGCGTTGTACGTATCGTCGACGACCGTCGCACCCGCGAGGCTGCCCGCGATCGCCTGCTTCACCTGCAGCCGGCCCTTGACCGGCTCGAACGATTCGAGACCCTGCTTGATCGCCGACAGCGCGACGCCGGCACCCAGCGCCGCGGCCGTGGCGGCCAGCGCGTTGCGCGCGTTGTGCTCGCCGAGCGCGCGCAGCCGCACCGTGACGGCGCCCGCGGGCGTATCGATCGCGAGTTCGCCGCCGTGAAGACGGCCCGTGACCTGCGCGTCGTTCTGCCGTTCGGCATCGTGCAGCGCGAAATCGAGGATCCGGTTGCCGGTCGCCGCGACGCGCCAGATGCCCGCATACGCGTCGTCGGCCGGGAACACCGCAACGCCGTCCGGCGGGAGCGCGTGAATCACGGCCGCATGTTCGAGCGCGACCGCTTCGACCGTCGCCATGAATTCCTGGTGCTCGCGCTGCGCGTTGTTGACGAGCGCGACCGTCGGCGCCGTGAGACGCGCGAGGACTTCGGTCTCGCCCGGATGGTTCATCCCGATCTCGATCACCGCGAGACGATGTGCGGCCGACAGGCGCAGCAGCGTCAACGGCAGGCCGACGTCGTTGTTCAGGTTGCCGGCCGTCGCGAGCCGCGCGTCGGCGCCGACCGCCGCCGCGAAGATCGACGCGATCATTTCCTTGACGGTCGTCTTGCCGTTGCTGCCCGTCACCGCGACGAGCGGCAGCGCGAATCGTTTGCGCCAGCCATGTGCCAGTGCGCCGAGCGCGGCACGTGTTTCGCCGCCTTCGATCGCCGGCATCGTGACGCCCGTCGGCACGTGCGCGACGAGCGCCGCCGCCGCACCGCGCGCAGCGACATCGCCAAGGAAGTCGTGCGCGTCGAAGCGCTCGCCTTTCAGTGCGACGAACAGGTCGCCGGGGCCGACGGTGCGGCTGTCCGTCGACACGCGGTCGAACGTGACGCCCGCATCGCCGTGGACGGTTGCGCCGGGAATCAGGCGAGCGGCTTCGCCGAGACTGAGCATCGTCATTCGGCGCCTCCCTTGCCGTGCGTCGCGCGCGCTGCCAGCGCGAGCCGCGCGTGATCCTGGTCGGAGAACGTACGCTTCTTGCCCATGATTTCCTGCGTGGCCTCGTGGCCCTTGCCGGCCAGCACGACGACATCCTCGCGTGCGGCGCCGCGCACGGCCTGCAGGATCGCGCTCGCGCGATCCTCGATACGACGTGCGTGATCGGCCGCGGTCATGCCCGAGACGATCTGGTCGATGATGCGCTGCGGATCCTCGCTGCGCGGGTTGTCGCTCGTGACGACGGTCTCATCGGCGAGCCGCTCCGCGATCGCGCCCATCAGCGGGCGCTTCGTCGCATCGCGATCGCCGCCGCAGCCGAACATGCAGACGAGCCGGCCGCCGCGCGCCGTGGCGATCGGGCGCAGCGCGTCGAGCGTCTTTTCGAGCGCGTCGGGCGTGTGTGCATAGTCGATCACGACGAGCGGTTCGTCGTTCTGCAGCCGGCCGCCGAGCCGCTGCATCCGCCCGTTGACGGACTCGAGCCGCGCGATCTCGGCGAGCGCCGCATCGAACGGCAGGTCGGCCGCGAGCAGCGAGCCGAGCACCGCGAGCAGGTTGCTGACGTTGAACGTGCCGAGCGTGCCGACCTCGACGTCCGCTTCACCCCACGACGAACGCAGGTGGAACGCCGTGCCGGTCGCGGTGGCGCGCACGTCGAGTGCGACCAGTTCGCGATCGGCGTCAGGCGCCGGTGCGTCGCCGATCCCGTACGCGATCGTACGCACGCGGCCGGCGAGCTTCTCGAGCAGGCGCCGACCGGCTGCATCGTCGCGGTTGACGACTGCCGCGCGCAGGCCGCGCCACGCGAACAGCTTCGCCTTCGCGGCCTCGTACGCATCGAACGTGCCGTGATAGTCGAGGTGATCCTGCGTGAGGTTCGTAAACACCGCGATGTCGAAACCCGTGCCGTTCACGCGCCCCTGGTGCAGCGCGTGCGACGACACTTCCATCGCCACGGCCTTCGCGCCCGCGTCGCGCAACTGCGCGAGACTGCGCTGCAGTTGCGGCGCGTCGGGCGTCGTGAACCCCGTCGGCACGAGCTGGCCGGGCATCCCGGTGCCGAGCGTGCCGATCACCGCGCACGGCTGGTGCAGCGCCGTCAGTGCGGCAGCGATCCATTGCGTGCACGAAGTTTTGCCGTTCGTGCCGGTCACGCCCACCGCAAGCAGGCTGTCGCTCGGATTGCCGTACCAGCCGCTGGCGATCTCGCCGGCGAGCTGGTCGAGCGCCGGCACGGCCAGTGCAACGGGCACCGCCGGCGCCGCGGCCAGCCCTTCCGGCTGATACAGTACGGCGGCCGCACCGCGCGCGACGGCATCGACAATGAAAGCGCGGTTGTCGGCCCCGTCGACCGCATAGGCAAAAAACACGTCGCCGGCCTTGAGGCTGCGCGTGTCGGCATGCAGTTGCGCTGCGGGGGCCACATGCTGATGCAGCCACGCAAGCGCGGCTGCGATCTGCTGATGCGCCGGATGGGAACTGCGAGCGGCGCTCATCGAACAACTCCTGGTGAATTACGCGTCGTGCTGGACACGATCATATGCTTCGCACCGCCACCTGCGGCCAGCTTTTGCGGCCCCGCTGCGGAAGGTGCTGCCGGCGAATCGTCAGACACGACGAGTTGCTTGATCGGCATGTTCGGCGGCACGTTCAGCGCACGCATCGTGTCGCCGGCGATCGCCGAGAATACGGGGCCGGACACCTGGCCGCCGAAGTGGCTGCCGGCGGTCGGCTCGTCGACCGACACCGCGACGACAATACGCGGATTCGGCATCGGCGCCATCCCGACGAACGACGCGCGGTACTTGCGCGTGTAGCCGTGCCCCTCATGCTTGTACGCGGTACCGCTCTTGCCGCCGACGCGATAGCCCGGCACGGCCGCATCGGGCGACGTGCCGCCCGGCGCCACCACCGTTTCGAGCATCGCGCGCACTTCGCGCGCGGTGGTCGGGTTGAACACCTGCGTGCCCACGACCGGCTGATTGGGGTCGGTCTTGAAAATGGTCACAGGCATCAGCTCGCCGTCATGCGCGATCGCCGTGTACGCGCGCGCAAGCTGGAACAGCGACACCGACAGGCCGTAGCCGTACGACATCGTCGCCTGCTCGATGCGACGCCAGCTCTTCCACGGACGCAGGCGGCCAGCCACCGCGCCCGGGAACCCGACCTTCGGCGCCTGGCCGAGGCCGATGCTCGTATACATATTCCACATTTCCTCGGGCCGCATCGTCATCGCGATCTTCGTCGCGCCGATGTTGCTCGACTTCTGGATCACGCCGCCGACCGTCAGCGTGCCGAAACCCGCGTCGTCGGTGATCGGTGCGCCGTCGAGAACGAAATGCCCGTTGCCCGTCTCGACGAGCGTGTTCGGCGTCACGCGGTGCAGGTCGAGCGCGAGCGACACCGTAAACGGCTTCATGATCGAGCCCGGCTCGAACACGTCGGTCATGATCCGATTGCGCAACTGCTCGCCCGTCATGCGCGAGCGGTCGTTCGGGTTGTACGTCGGGTAATTGACGAGCGCGAGCACCTCGCCGGTACGCACGTCGACGACCATCGCCGCGCCGGCCTTCGCCTTGAACTTCTCGACGGCGGCCTTCAGGTTCGCGTACGCGATGTACTGGATCTTGCTGTCGATCGACAGGTCGACGTCGGTGCCGTTGTGCGGCGGGATCTGCTCGGCGACGTCCTCGACGATGTGCCCCAGCCGGTCCTTGATCACGCGACGCACGCCCGACGTGCCGGACAGCATCTTCTGGTCGCCGAGCTCGACGCCCTCCTGCCCTTCGTCCTCGACGTTCGTGAAGCCGATTAGGTGAGCGGTGATCTCGCCTTCCGGATAGAAGCGCTTGTACTCGTTGCGCTGATAGATACCGGGAATGTCGAGGGCGGCAACCTTGTCCGCGACGTCGATCGGCACCTGGCGCTTCACGTAGACGAAACCCTTGTCTTCCGACAGCTTCACGCGCAGTTCCTTCGACGTCATGCCGAGGAGCTTGCCGAGCTGGTTGACCTTGTCGGCATCGAGATCGTCCGGCACCGCGTCGGGAATCGCCCAGATCGCGCGCACGGGCAGGCTCGTCGCGAGCACGAGCCCGTTACGGTCGAGGATCTTGCCGCGCGTCGCCGGCAGCTCGAGCGTGCGCTGGTAGCGGCTTTCGCCCTGCTTCTGGTAGAACGCGTTGCCGGGCCCCTGGATCCAGAACGCGCGCGCGGCCAGCGCGACGAACGCCATGAACAGCAGGAACACGACGAGCTTCGAGCGCCACATCGGCAGATGCACGCCCAGCACCGGGCTCGACGAGAACTTCACGTTCTGGCGCTTCTGGGACGGCTTCATCGCGCGCCTCCCTTGCCCTTGCCGGCCGTGTCCGCCGATGCCGGGATCGGTGCATCGATCGCCTTCGCCGCGCCCGGAGGCAGCGTCAGGTATTGCGTGCGGCCGGTCGAGATCGGCTGCATCTTCAGCGAATCGTTCGCAAGCTGCTCGATGCGCGACGTCTTCGACAGCGCGCTCTGCTGATATTGAAGCTGCGCGTAGTCCTGCTGGAGCTGACGCTCCTGCGACTGCGCGCGCTGCAGCTGGATAAAGATCTGGCGCTGCTGGTTCGTCGAATTGACGACCGACAGCGCGCAGCCCATCACGATGATCAACAGGAAGATATTGAAGCGGCTCATGGCGTGACGCGCTCCGCAATGCGCATCACGGCCGAGCGGGCGCGCGGGTTCGCGGCGACTTCCGCTTCACTCGGAAACTGGCGGCTGATGATCTTGAGCGGCGGGCTCGGGAGGTCGACGGCGCGGATCGGCAGGCGACGATCGACCGCAGGCGCACTCGCGTGCGCCTGCATGAATCGCTTGACGATCCGGTCCTCGAGTGAATGAAAGCTGATGACCACCAGCCGCCCCCCTTGCTCCAGCAACGACAGTGCCGCGTCTAGTACGACTTGCAGGTCCGCAAGCTCTTGATTGACGTGAATCCGTATAGCCTGAAAGGTGCGGGTTGCCGGATCCTTGCCCTTCTCACGGGTTTTGACGACGTGACCCACGATTTGGGCAAGCTCGCCCGTGGTGTCGAGAGGCCCAAGACGGTCGGACTCTGCCCGGCGAGCAACAAGCGCCTTTGCAATCTGAAAAGCAAACCGTTCTTCCCCATAATCCCGTATCACCTCCGTCAATTCCTGCACCGAAGCCCGTGCGAGCCATTCCGCCGCCGACTCGCCGCGCGTCGGATCCATCCGCATGTCCAGCGGGCCATCGGCGCGGAAGCTGAAGCCGCGCGCCGGATCGTCCACCTGCGGCGAGGACACGCCCAGGTCCAGCAACACACCCGACACCTTCTCGACGCCGCGCGCCGCAAGCGCGTCGCGCATCGATGCAAAGCTGTCATGCACGATCGAGAAGCGCGCATCCTCGATGCCTTGCGCCGTCTCGATCGCTCGCGGGTCCTTGTCGAACGCAATCAGCCGCCCGGCCGGCCCCAGCCGCGCGAGCACCGCACGGCTATGACCGCCGCGCCCGAACGTGCCGTCGACATAAACGCCGTCCGGCCGCGTCACGAGCGACTCGACCGCTTCATCCAACAGCACCGTCCGATGCCGCAATTCGTTTCCCATCGCGGGCGTCTCCGTCACCGCAATCAGAACGTGAAATTCTTCAGCGCGTCGGGCATGCCCTGCGCCATCGCCGCCTGCTCCTTCGCGTTGTAGGTCTGCGAATCCCACAGCTCGAAGTGACTACCCATTCCCAACAACATGACTTCCTTTTCCAGTCCAGCTGCCATGCGCAGCTCGGGCGATACAAGAATCCGGCCGGCGCTGTCGAGATCGACGTCCATCGCATTGCCGAGAAAAATGCGCCGCCACCAGTGCGCGTCCATCGGCAGCGCGGCGATCTTGGCGCGGAATACTTCCCATTCGGGGCGCGGAAACAGCAACAGGCAGCCGTCCGGGTGCTTGGTCACAGTCACCCGTCCTTCTGCCTGTCCTTGCAGCGCTTCGCGATAGCGAGCCGGCACCGACATCCGCCCTTTCGCATCGAGCGTCAGCGCCGACGCCCCTTGGAACACTTTCCGCTCTCCCGTTCAGGGCACCGAAGCACCCGCTCAATGCTGAGAATTTAGCCGGAATAGCCCGCCAAATCACACAAAAATACACTTTCTCACACTGTCTCCCACTTTAGAGGAAGGGTGTGGCACGGTCAAGGGAGCGGCCCGCTTTTTTGACGAATTTTGTTAGTTAGAACAAGGACTTACGCGCACATGCTCATGCTGCCCCTCATTCCAAAAACCGTTATAAATGAATGAGCTAGTGCAACTTGTGAAGGTGATACGTGAGAAAGACGGGCCAGACGGGTGTGCGGACGGGGCTTTCGGGGGCGGGAAAACGAGGAATAAACGGGCGGCATCAGCGGCGGGGAACCGGAGCGACGTCACGCATCGCCCCGGTGCGAATCTCACAGATAGTACGCAGTGCTCGTCATGACTTTCGACGCGGCGCGCATCAGCATTCGCGCGGGCAGCGGCAGTTCGATCCCGCCTGCGTCGGCGGCGGCCTTGCCGTGCTTCACCTCGTCGATACGCATCTGGTCGACGATCGCGCGCGACGCGGTATCGGCCGCCGGCAACTCGGACATATGGCCTTCGAGATGGCTCTCGACCTGCCGTTCGGTCTCTGCCATGAAGCCGAGACTGACCTTGTCGCCGAGCGCGCCAGCCGCCACGCCGATCGCGAGCGAACCCGCATACCAGAGCGGGTTCAACAGGCTCGGGCGCGAGTCGAGCTCTTTCAGGCGATGCGCGGTCCACGCGAGGTGATCCTCCTCCTCGCGCGCGGCTTCCTCGAACATCGCCTTCGCGGATGCCGTGCGCGCGGTGAGCTTCTGCGCCTGGTACAGCGCCTGAGCGCAGACCTCGCCGACGTGGTTCACGCGCATCAGCCCGGCGGCATGCGTACGCTCCGCGGGCGTCAGTTCGACGGCGGGCGCCTCGGCCGGCGCGGGCACCGGCCGGCTCATCCGGCTAATGCCCGTCAGCGACCGCAGGCCGCGATCGAATTCGCTGATCAGTTCATCAAACACCATCCTGTTCTCCTGGCTGCATGTGCCGCCGCGAGCGGCAAGGGCACGAGTCCGCTGCGTAACCGACTTGATTATTCAGCGGAAATTGCGGTTAACCCGTGATTTTAACCATTGTTGCATAAAGGAAACATGGCGGCCTTGAGCTGCGGCATTTCGCTTTGTGGCAAAAACCGGTTTTGCTACATTACGTGCGACTTCTTGCGAAGTTGATGGGGCCCGTCAACAGAACATAACTATCCGCCCCGCCAGAAAAATTCAGTGATTTTTGGAGATCCGTTAATGAAAAAGTCGCTTCTCGCGCTCGTCGCGCTGGGCGCGTTCGCTGGCGCTGCCCATGCGCAAAGCAGCGTGACGCTTTACGGCATCATCGATGAAGGCCTGCTCTTCAACAACAATGCGGGCGGCAAGCACCTGTACAGCATGGCCAGCGGCGTGATGCAAGGCAGCCGCTTCGGCCTGCGCGGCACCGAAGACCTCGGTGGCGGCCTGAAGGCGATCTTCACCCTCGAAAACGGTTTCGACGTGAACAGCGGCAAGCTCGGTCAGGGCGGCCTGATGTTCGGTCGTCAGGCCTACGTCGGCCTGTCGAGCCAGTACGGTACGGTCACGCTGGGTCGTCAATACGACTCCGTCGTCGACTTCGTCGGCCCGCTCGAGGCAGGCGACCAGTGGGGCGGCTACATCGCCGCTCACCCGGGCGACCTCGACAACTTCAACAACGCCTATCGCGTGAACAACGCGGTCAAGTTCACGAGCCAGACCTATGGCGGCTTCTCGTTCGGCGGCCTGTACAGCTTCGGCGGTCAGGCAGGCCAGTTCTCGAAGAACCAGGTCTGGTCGCTCGGCGCAGGCTACAACAACGGCCCGCTGGTCTTGGGCGTCGGTTACTTGAACGCACGTACGCCGAACCAGTTCGGCGGCATGTTCAACAACGGTTCCGCGTCCTCGTCGGTCTCGTCGCCGATCTATGGTGCGTACGCGAACAACGCGAACACGTACCAGGTCATCGGTGCAGGCGGCGCATACACGTTCGGTGCAGCAACGATCGGCGCAACGTACTCGAACACGAAGTTCAAGGGCTTCTCGGCAGGCCCGTTCGTGAACCAGACCGCGACGTTCAACAACGGCGAAATCAACTTCAAGTATCAGCTGACCCCGGCGCTGATTCTCGGCGCGGCGTACGACTACACGCAAGGCAGCAAGATCGACGGCAACTCGGCAGCCAAGTACCACCAAGGCTCGCTGGGCGTCGACTACTTCCTGTCGAAGCGCACCGACGTCTACGCGATCGGCGTGTACCAGCACGCATCGGGCAACGTGCTCGACGCGAATGGCGACGTGATCAAGGCAACCGCGTCGATCAACGGTCTCGCCGGTTCGAGCACCAGCAACCAGGTCGCGGCACGCGTCGGCATCCGTCACAAGTTCTAATCAGCTTGCCTGACAAGCCGCAGCATATTGAAGGCGCCTCCGGGCGCCTTTTTCTTTTGCGGGGCAGAACCGCAAAGCCGGAGCGCGGCGAATCGCGCCGGGCGTTGCGCGCTCGTCGTGGGGGGCCATGCCGCTTGCCTCTGCAGCCATCGAAACGCACGGCCGCCGCCGCAAGCCCATTCCGGAGGCAATCTCGTTCGGAGACAAACCTCCTCGGGGCCGAACCGCAAACAAAAAGGCCCGGCATGTGCCGGGCCTTTCCCTTCGATCGACCGCGACGTTACGCGCGTCCGTCGCGCAATTCGCGCCGCAGGATCTTGCCGACGTTCGTTTTCGGCAGCTCCGTACGGAACTCGACCAGCTTCGGCCGCTTGTAGCCAGTGAGGCGCTCCTTGCAGTAGGCGAGGATGTCCTTGTCGGTGAGCGCCGGGTCCTTCTTCACGATGAACAGCTTCACGGCTTCGCCGGAATGCTCGTCGGGCACGCCGACCGCCGCCACCTCGAACACGCCCGGATGCGACGCCACCACGTCCTCGACTTCGTTCGGGTACACGTTGAAGCCCGATACGAGAATCATGTCCTTCTTCCGGTCGACGATCTTCACGTAACCCCGCGCATCCATCACGCCGACGTCGCCCGTCTTGAAGAAGCCGTCCGCGAACATGACCTTCGCGGTCTCGTCCGGCCGGTTCCAGTAGCCGGCCATCACCTGCGGCCCGCGGATGCAAATCTCGCCGGGTTCGCCGAGCGCGACGTCGTTGCCGGCATCGTCGCGAATCGCCACTTCGGTCGACGGCAGCGGCAGGCCGATCGTTCCGCTGTATTCGGTCGCCGTCACCGGGTTGCAGGTCGCGACCGGCGACGTTTCGGACAGCCCGTATCCTTCGATGATCGCCGTATGGGTCTTTTCATACCAGCGTTTCGCGACGCCTTCCTGGATCGCCATGCCGCCGCCGTTGGCGATCACGAGCTTCGACAGGTCGAGCTGATTGAATTCGGGGTGGTTCAGCAGTGCGTTATACAGCGTGTTGACCGCCGGGATCGTCGAGATCTGGTAGCCCTTCAGCTCCTTGATCATGCCGGCGATGTCGCGCGGGTTCGGGATCAGGATGCCCATGCCCCCGGTACGCATCGTCAGGAAACCGCAGACGGTCAGCGCGAACACGTGATACAGCGGCAGCGCGACAACGGTCACGAACTGTTTCACCTCCGGAAACTTCTCGTGAGCCGGATGATGCCAGGCGCCGGCCTGCAGCACGTTCGACACGATGTTCCGGTGCAGCAGCGTCGCCCCCTTTGCTACGCCTGTCGTCCCGCCCGTGTATTGCAGGAACGCGACGTCATCGGGGCCGATCTTCTGCGCCTTGAATGCCTGCCGCGCGCCTTCGGACAGCGCGGCCTTGAAGCGCGTGAACGACGGCAGTTGCCAGGCCGGCACCATCTTCTTCACGTTGCGCACGACGTAGTTGACGAGCCATCCCTTGATGCCCAGCAGATCGCCCATCGACGCGACGACGACGTGCTTGACGCTCGTATTCGCGATGACAGCCTGCAGCGTCGACGCGAAATTCTCGAGGATGACGATCGCCTCCGCGCCGCTGTCCTTCAACTGATGTTCGAGCTCGCGTGGCGTGTAGAGCGGATTGACGTTGACGACGGCGTAGCCTGCGCGCAGTACCGCGGCGATCGCCACCGGGTACTGCAGCACGTTCGGCATCATGATCGCAACGCGCGCCCCGCGCGCAAGACCGCGCGATTGCAGCCAGGCGCCGAACTGGCGCGACAGCTTGTCGAGTTCGCCATACGTAATGCCCTTGCCCATGCAGACGAACGCCGTGCGGTCGCGGTACTGGCGGAAGCTTTCGTCGAGCAGGTCTGGAACGGAGGGATACGGAGACGCGTCAATTTCGGCTGGAACGCCGGGTGGGTACGATTTCAGCCAAATTTTGTTCATACTGCGCGTCTCCTCACGGATTTTCGAATGATCGTGCTAAAACGCATCGTAACGGCTCGCCCGTCCCGATACAACAGGGTTAGATGTCCACTTCGAACTTCCGTGGAGATTCGTCGGATGATACGGTGATATTCGGTCAAATGCGTTCAACTTCCACAAGGCAATCGTAAAACGTCGCCGAATTGCCGAGATCGGTGAGCGCCTGGCTCGTCACCTCGTTCGCGTTCCTGCCGTCCGGCGACAGCTTCTTCCACCAGATCGACAACCCGACGACGAGCCCTGCACGTGCGCGATCGGTAATTCTCGCGAGCGCCTGCATCGAACCGCGGTCGTTGAAGATGCGGACGAGATCGCCCTCCGCGATGCCCCGTGCATCGGCATCCGACGGGTGAATGTCGAGATGTGGTTCGCCTTCGGTATGACGCAGGCTGTCGACGTTCACGAACGTGCTGTTCAGGAAGTGACGGGCCGGCGGCGAAATCATCGCGAGCGGATAGCGCGCGGCGAGTTCGGGTGCCGCCTCGGCCGATTCGAACGGCGGCAGGTAGTCGGGCACAGGGTCCACGCCCATCTGCTCGAGCCGCGGGCTGTAGAACTCGCACTTGCCGGACGGTGTACGGAAACCGCCGTTCGCGAACGGCGCCTCCGGCAGCTTGAGTTTCAACCAGCCGTCGCGCTTCAGCGTGTCCCAGTCGCTGTCGAGTGCCGGATCGTCCCAGCGGAGGGCCACGCGCGCGATCTCTTCGTCGCTGTGATAGAGCGCGGGCTCGTCCAGCCCCATGCTGCGCGCGATCCCGCGGAAGATCTCCGTGTTCGGCCGCGCGTCTCCCACCGGAGGAATCGACGGCAGGTTCGCCATCACGTAGGTGTGGCCGTACGATTTGTGAATGTCCAGATGCTCGAGCTGCGTGGTTGCCGGCAGCACAATGTCGGCGAAATCGGCGGTATCTGTCTTGAAATGCTCAAGAACCACCGTGAACAGATCGTCACGCGCGAACCCCGCCGCGACTTTCGAGGAATCCGGCGCGACCGCCACCGGATTCGAGTTGTACACGATCACCGCTTCGACCTTCGGTCCGAAGGTGGCATCGCCCGGGTGCAACAGCGCATCGCCGATCGCGTTCATGTTGATGATGCGCGGCAGTTTGTGCGGCCAGCCCGGCATCAAGTCCGGGCGCAGCAACGCAGCCTGGTTGACCGGCGCGGATTCCGACGACGAGAGCAACAACCCACCGGCCCGATCGCGCCATGCACCCGTCAGCGCCGGCAGACTTGCGATCGCCCGTACCGCGTTGCCACCGCCGCGGACGCGCTGCATGCCGTAGTTCAGGCGGATCGATGCCTTCCGGGTAGCGCCGTAACGACGCGCAAGATCGATCAACTCCGACGCGTCGATGCCGCAAATCTGCGCGACACGATCCGGCGGATAGGACATCGCACGTTCCTTGAGTGCGTCAAAACCGAGCGTATGGTTGGCGATGTAGTCGTGATCGAGCAGGTCTTCGGTAATCAGCACGTGCATCATGCCGAGTGCGAACGCGCCGTCGGTGCCCGGTTTCAACGCAATATGCTGATGACACTTCTCCGCTGTCAGCGAACGGTACGGATCGATGGCGACAAGACGGGCGCCTCGGCGCTTCGCTTCCTGCGCACGCGTCCAGAAATGCAGACTCGACGCGATCGGGTTCGCTCCCCATATCAGAATCAGTTCGCTTTCCTCGAAATGCTCGAGATGCATACCGAGACTGCCACCATATGTGTACCGTAACCCCGCGGCACCGGCCGCCGCGCAGATCGTGCGCTCGAGCCGCGAGGCGCCCAGTTTGTGGAAGAACCGCTGGGCGATGCCCTCCCCTTGCACGAGCCCCATCGTCCCCGCATAGCTGTACGGCACGATCGCTTCCGGTGCGCGCGCCGCGATTTCACCGAGACGACGGCCGATCTCGTCGAACGCCTCGTCCCAGCTGATCGGTACGAAATGCCCTTCCCCTTTGGCGCCGATGCGCTTGAGCGGAACGGTGAGGCGATCGGGATGATGAACGCGATCGGCGTATCGGCTGACTTTCGTGCACAACACGCCTTGCGTCGGCGGATGGTCAGGATCGCCCGTGACCTTGATCGCCTTGCCGTTTTCGACGGTCACACGCATTGCGCACGTGTCCGGACAATCGTGCGGGCAAACGGCCCGGGCTACCTGAATCGCGGCGTTCATCGTTTTGAGTGCTTAGATGGGGGTTCGCAAATTTTACGTGGACACGCCGAATAAAGCGTTCATTTCGTTCGGATTCTGGGTTATCTGACCAAAAATCGATTCGAGGAAGCCGGGGTAGTTTCGGTTACACCACGCATCATCTGCGAGGGAGGCTTGTATGGCCCATCCGATATGCGTAGTCGACGATGGAAGGCAGATCGTGCACGACGTCGCTAATCGGTACACGGAGAGGAGGGAGTTGCGGTTTTGATCGGAGATACGACCAATAGATCAAGGGATCGCGAATGATATCGGTCATTTCGGAAAACCAGGCGTTGCGATTGGGTGCACCTGGGAGTCGCGGAGAATCGGCACCCCGGCCCCAGCTCGAGCAGCGTCCTGGCCACCGATCCCGATCACTCGCGCATTTCCATCGCCGGAATGCAAAAACCCCCGCCTTTCGGGCGGGGGTTCTTGGCTTAGGGAGCCTGACGATTACCTACTTTCACACGGGAATCCGCACTATCATCGGCGTAGAGTCGTTTCACGGTCCTGTTCGGGA
>NZ_JBEPLH010000022.1:0-137925 GCF_040545135.1 Burkholderia sp. 572
GCGCGATGACCCAGTTCGCGCTGCTTTACCCAGAGCGCTTTAGTATCGGAATCTGAGTTTTAACCTGCCTCACACACGAAATTCCGGATACCTCCCCCCGGTGTGCTTTTTTGCAATTGCTTCGTCTCCCCAATAGACGGTGTAGTCTCCGGATCCGTCACCAGTGTGGACGCGCGGTAGCTCGCCGCTCGCATCGAGCACGCCGGAATGGACGCGGCCGTCTGCCGTCTCGATGTAGTAGGGGTAACCCACGGGCCCTTGGGCAGCACTGCCGCTAGTCTTCGCTTCGACCTGCTCATCAAATGCGCCTTTCTTGATCGACACGATGCGACCCTTTATCGTTCTGCTCGAAATGACCTCCCCGTGACCCTTTAGCCCATCATCACACCATGCTTCACCGGCAAGCAAAGCAGTGATGCCCGGCGGAGTCGAGCAACCGCACAGGACAATATCGCCGTCTAGCGCGACTTCTCCTTGAAACTTGAGTCGATATGGCCCGCCAGCCTTTGCGATGATGCCGGTGCTTTGACATGCGATGCAGAACGCGCTACCGCCAATCAAGGCTGCTTGGTGCCCATGGACCAGGAACGGTGGTCCGCTGTATGGGCTAATTGTTCCGCCGCTTGAAAGGCTGTCGCCCACAACTGCAATTCTTCTATTCATCGTTTGGCCCTCTCGGAAAGTCACAATCGTATCGGCACGGCGCAAGTGCGCATCTCGATATTGTTCGATGTGCTTGAGATGGTGTGATCGCAACGTATGCATGAATTACCGACTGGTGATCGTCTGCTCCGCCTCATCAAGTAATGTGCTGACTGCGTCAGTCTTGCGGGCGGTGAGAGCGACAGGCTGCTTGTACATCGATTTCGCTGCGTCGCGTGCGTGCTTTGATTTCCGGAGCTGATCGGCCAACGGCACCGCTGAGGGATGCGTACCTTGCAGCCGAGCGAAGCGAGGATGGAGCTAGCGGGCGGTATACCGCTCTGTTGGGTAGGGAGTGGAGTCAGAACCATTGCTCGAACCACTCCGCGTTCCTGACTGGCGCGGACACTTAGGTGCGAACCACTCTGACGACCATGGCACCGGGAAGTCATGCGTTCTCCCAGCGCCTTTCTTTTGGTTACTTTTCTTTGGCAAGACAAAGAAAAGTAACCGCCGCCCCGCGCAGGGGCGACGCTAATAGACCGACGAGCTCACAGGTGCTTCACGACGACCCAAGCGACCCACCAAAAAACCACCCTGACACCAAATCCCACAGCCCCCCGCGCTGGAAGGGCAAAATAGCAGCAGAGAAAGGGGCTTCCGATAGAACCCGTCGCAATTCCGCAAGACGCTTGCGTCACCCTTACCTAAACTTGATCCTGTTGAACCCTCTTACGAAACCGAAAGGAACGACCATGACGACCTCGACCGTGACCCGCCAGACATTCGATGAAGTGATGGTGCCGGTATTTTCTCCCGCGCCGTTCGTGCCGGATCGCGCAGAGGGCTCCCGCGTGTGGGACACGGCCGGCCGCGAGTACATCGATTTCGCGTGCGGCATTGCGGTGACGTCGCTCGGCCACGGTCACCCGGAACTGCTGAAAGTCCTGGACGAACAAAGCCGCAAGCTCTGGCACATCGGCAACGGCTACACGAACGAGCCGGTGCTGCGCCTCGCCAAGCGCCTCGAATCGCTGACCTTCGCCGACCGCGCGTTCTTCGCGAACTCGGGCGCGGAAGCGAACGAAGCCGCCCTGAAACTCGCGCGCCGCGTCGCGTTCGACCGCCACGGCGCCGACAAGGTGGAAATCATCTCGTTCGTGCAGTCGTTCCACGGCCGCACGTTCTTCACGGTCAGCGTCGGCGGCCAGCCGAAGTACTCGGAAGGCTTCGGCCCCGTGCCGGCCGGCATCACGCATCTGCCGTACAACGACATCGAAGCCGCGAAGGCCGCGATCGGCCCGCAAACCTGCGCAGTGATCGTCGAGCCCGTGCAAGGCGAAGGCGGCGTGATCCCGGCCGATCCGGCATTCCTGAAGGCACTGCGCGAAGCCTGTGACGCGAACGACGCGCTGCTGATCTTCGACGAAGTGCAAACGGGCGTCGGCCGCACGGGCCAGTTCTACGCGTACATGGACACGGGCGTCACGCCGGACATCCTCACGACCGCCAAGGCGCTCGGCAACGGCTTCCCGATCGGCGCGATGCTGACGACCAACGAACTGGCCGCGCACTTCAAGGTCGGCGTGCACGGCACGACGTACGGCGGCAACCCGCTCGCATCGGCGATCGCCGACAAGGTCGTCGAACTGATCGGCGACCCGGCACTGCTCGAAGGCGTGCGCGAACGCAGCGTGCGCCTGAAGGGCGCGCTCGAGCGCATCAACGCACGCTTCGGCATCTTCAAGGACGTGCGCGGCAAGGGCCTGCTCGTCGGCGCGGAACTCACTGCCGCGTTCGATGGCCGCGCGAAGGACTTCGTCACCGCGGCAGCAGAAAACGGCCTGATCATGCTGATCGCCGGCCCGAACGTGCTGCGCTTCGTCCCGTCGCTGGTGATCCCGTTCGACCTGCTCGACGAAGGCGTCAAGCGCTTCGAGAAGGCCGTCGAACAAGTGCTCGCCGCCCAGGAAGCCACCGCGCGCTGATCGGCGCACCCATCGCAGACAGGAACGACGATGCTATTTGTTCGCCCCGGCAAACTCACGGATCTCGATGCGCTCGCGCACATGGCGCGCACCGCGCAACCGGTCCTGCACTCGCTGCCGCACGACCGCGCGGCGCTCGAAGCGCGCGTGGCGCTCTCGGAGGATTCGTTTCGCGCGGACGTCGACTTCGCCGGCGAGGAGTTCTACCTCTTCGTGCTCGAGGATTCGTCGACGGGCAAGCTGCTCGGCACGGCGAGCATCGTGGCCGCGGCCGGTTACTCGGAGCCGTTCTACGCGTTCCGCAACGACGCCTTGATCCACGCGTCGCGCGAGCTGCACGTGAACCGCAAGATCCACGCGCTCACGATGTCGCACGAGCTGACCGGCAAGAGCCGGCTCGCGGGCTTCTACGTCGATCCGTCGCTGCGCGGCGACGCGGCCGCGCACCTGATCTCGCGCGCCCGGATGATGTACATCGCCGCGAACCGCCGCCGCTTCACGCCGGAAGTGTTCACGCTGCTGCTCGGCGTGAGCGACGACACGGGCGCGTCGCCGTTCTGGGAGGCGGTGGGCCGCAAGTTCTTCGGCCGCGACTTCACCGACGTCGACATCGCGTCGGGCGGCCGCAGCCGCACCTTCATCGCGGAAGTGATGCCGGCGTATCCGCTCTACGTGCCGCTGCTGCCGGAAGCCGCGCAGCGCGTGCTCGGCGAACCGAACGAATCGGCACTGCTCGCCTACGACATCCATCTCGAGGAAGGCTTCGAGCCCGACCGCTTCGTCGACATCTTCGACGCGGGCCCGGTGCTCACCGCGCAGGTCGACCGCACCGCGTGCGTGAAGCACGGCACGGAGCGCGTCGTGCGCGAGGCCGCGCACCAGCAGGGCGACGTTGCGTACATGGTGTCGACGGGCAGCGGCGAATCGTTCCGCTGCGTGCTGGCCGACCTGCCGGGCGATGCGGCTGACGCACCGCTCGCCGGCGACGTGCGCGCGGCGCTCGATGTGAAGGATGGCGATGTCGTGCGCTGCGTGCCACTGCACCGCCGCGACGATGAAGATTTGAAGGGAGACGCAGCATGATCGTCGTTCGGGTCGTACAAACGGGCGACGTCGACGCGCTCGTGTCGCTCGCGAAGGAAACCGGGCCGGGCCTGACCACGTTCAAGCCCGACCGCGACGCGCTTGCCGCGCGCATCGAGCGCACGCGCCGCACGCTCGAGGGCGAGGCCGCCGCAGGCGAAGCCGGCTACTTCTTCGTGATGGAAGAATCGAAGACGGGCGACATCGCGGGCGTATGCGGGATCGAGTCGCAGGTCGGCCTCGAACAGCCGTTCTACAACTACCGCGTGAGCACGGTCGTGCATGCGAGCCAGGAGCTCGGCGTGTGGACGCGCATGCACGCGCTGAACATCTCGCACGACCTGACCGGCTACGCGGAAGTGTGCTCGCTGTTCCTGAGCCCGCGTTATCGCACGGGCGGCGTGGGCGGCCTGCTGTCGCGCTCGCGCTTCATGTTCATCGCGCAGTTCCGCGAACGCTTCCCGGAACGCATCTGCGCGGAACTGCGCGGCCACTTCGACGAAGACGGCACGTCGCCGTTCTGGCGCGCCGTCGGTTCGCACTTCTACCAGATCGATTTCAACGCGGCCGACTATCTGAGCTCGCACGGCCGCAAGTCGTTCCTCGCGGAACTGATGCCGCGCTATCCGGTGTACGTCGACCTGCTGCCGCAGGACGCGCAGGACGCGGTCGGCCTCACGCACCGCGACACGCTGCCGGCCCGCAAGATGCTCGAGGCGGAAGGGCTGCGCTACCAGAACCACGTCGACATCTTCGACGCGGGCCCGGTGCTCGAATGCCACGTCAACGACCTGCGCACGGTGCGCGAGAGCGTCGTCGTGCCGGTCGCGATCGGCGTGCCCGACGCGCAGGGCGATCATCCGCCGACGTCGCTCGTGTCGAACACGTCGCTCACCGATTTCCGCGTCGGCGTCGCGCCGGGCGTGGTCGCGAACGGCTCGTTCGTGCTGTCGGCCGACGATGCCGCCGCGCTCGACGTGAAGGTCGGCGATCCGGTCCGCGTGCTGCCGCTCAAAGTCAAACAGGGATAAACGAATCATGACGGAACTCTTCATCGACGGCGCCTGGGTCGCAGGCTCGGGCCCCGTGTTCGCTTCGCGCAACCCGGGCACCGACGAGATCGCATGGCAGGGCGAAAGCGCGTCGGCGGCCGACGTCGACCGTGCGGTCGCGAGCGCGCGTCGCGCATTCGCCGGCTGGTCGGCGCTCGACTTCGAATCGCGCTGCGCGATCGTCAAGCGTTTCGCCGCATTGCTCAATGAACGCAAGGAAGCGATCGCGACCGCGATCGGCCGCGAGACGGGCAAGCCGCTGTGGGAAGCGCGCACCGAAGTCGCGTCGATGGCCGCGAAGGTCGGTATCTCGATCCAGGCGTACCAGGAACGCACCGGCGAGAAGCGCCAGGACATGGCCGACGGCGTCGCGGTGCTGCGCCACCGCCCGCACGGCGTCGTCGCGGTGTTCGGCCCGTACAACTTCCCCGGCCATTTGCCGAACGGCCATATCGTGCCCGCGCTGATCGCCGGCAATGCGGTCGTGTTCAAGCCGTCGGAGCTCGCGCCGGGCGTCGCGCGCGCGACGGTCGAGGTGTGGCAGGAAGCCGGGCTGCCGGCCGGCGTGCTGAACCTCGTGCAGGGCGAGAAGGACACGGGCGTCGCGCTCGCGAATCACCGGCAGATCGACGGGCTGTTCTTCACCGGCAGCTCGGATACCGGCACGCTGCTGCACCGCCAGTTCGGCGGCCGTCCGGAAATCGTGCTCGCGCTCGAGATGGGCGGCAACAATCCGCTCGTGATCGGTGAAGTCGAGGACATCGACGCGGCCGTCCATCACACGATCCAGTCGGCGTTCCTGTCGGCGGGCCAGCGCTGCACGTGCGCGCGCCGCATCTTCGTGCCGCAGGGCGCGTTCGGCGACCGCTTCCTCGCACGCTTCGCCGACGTCACGTCGAAGATCACGGCCGACGTGTTCGACGCCGATCCGCAGCCGTTCATGGGCGCGGTGATCTCGGCGCGCGCGGCCGCGAAGCTGGTCGACGCGCAGTCGCGCCTGATCGAGCAGGGCGCGAAGCCGATCATCGCGATGACGCAGCGCGATCCGCGCCTGGGTTTCGTGAACGCGGCGATCGTCGACGTGACGGGCGTGGCGAACCTGCCCGACGAAGAACACTTCGGCCCGCTCGCGCAGATCGTCCGCTACGCGACGTTCGACGAAGCGATCGAGCGCGCGAACGACACGGCGTTCGGCCTGTCCGCCGGCCTGCTGGCCGACGACGCGAACGCATGGGACCACTTCCGCCGCACGATCCGTGCGGGGATCGTCAACTGGAACCGTCCGACCAACGGCGCATCGTCCGCCGCGCCGTTCGGCGGCACCGGCCGCTCGGGCAACCATCGCCCGAGCGCGTACTACGCGGCCGACTATTGCGCGTATCCGATGGCGTCGGTGGAAAGCACGCAACTGACTTTGCCCGCGAGCCTGTCGCCGGGCCTGCACTTCTGATCGAGGGAACGACGATGAACGCACAAGAAGCCAATTTCGACGGGCTCGTCGGCCCGACCCACAACTACGCCGGCCTGTCGTTCGGCAACGTGGCGTCGCTCAACAACGAGAAGTCGGCCGCGAATCCGAAGGCCGCCGCGAAGCAGGGGCTGCGCAAGATGAAGCAGCTCGCGGATCTCGGCTTCGCGCAAGGCGTGCTGCCGCCGCAGGAGCGGCCGTCGCTGCGCCTGTTGCGCGAGCTCGGCTTCTCGGGCAAGGACGCGGACGTGATCGCGAAGGCCGCGAAGCAGGCGCCCGAACTGCTCGCCGCCGCGAGCTCGGCATCGGCGATGTGGACCGCGAACGCGGCCACCGTCAGCCCGTCGGCCGACACGAGCGACGGCCGCGTGCACTTCACGCCGGCGAACCTGTGCAGCAAGCTGCATCGCGCGATCGAACACGAAGCGACGCGCCGCACGCTGTCGACGCTGTTCGCCGATCCGGCGCACTTCGCGGTGCACGAAGCGCTGACCGGCACGCCGGCACTCGGCGACGAAGGCGCGGCGAACCACACGCGCTTCTGTGCCGAATACGGCAAGCCGGGCATCGAGTTCTTCGTGTACGGCCGCGCGGAATATCGCCGCGGCCCCGAGCCGAAGCGCTTCCCGGCACGCCAGACGTTCGAGGCGAGCCGCGCGGTCGCGCATCGCCACGGGCTCGCCGAAGAGGCGACGGTGTATGCGCAGCAGGACCCGGACGTGATCGACGCGGGCGTGTTCCACAACGACGTGATCTCGGTCGGCAACCGCGACACGCTGTTCACGCACGAGCGCGCGTTCGTCAACAAGCAGGCGATCTACGACACGCTGACCGCCGCGCTCGACGCACGCGGCGCGCGCCTGAACGTGATCGAGGTGCCCGAGGCGGCCGTGAGCGTGAACGACGCGGTCACGTCGTATCTGTTCAACAGCCAGCTGCTGTCGCGCGCGGACGGCTCGCAAGTGCTCGTCGTGCCGCAGGAATGCCGCGAGAACGGGAACGTCGCGGCTTATCTCGACGAACTCGCGGCCGGCAACGGCCCGATTCACGACGTGCTCGTGTTCGACCTGCGCGAAAGCATGAAGAACGGCGGCGGCCCCGCCTGCCTGCGCCTGCGTGTCGTGCTGAACGATGCGGAACGCGCGGCCGTCACGTCGAACGTGTGGATCAACGACACGCTGTTCACGTCGCTCGACACGTGGATCGACCGGCACTATCGCGATCGCCTCGCACCGGAAGACCTCGCCGATCCGGCGCTGCTCGACGAATCGCGCACGGCGCTCGACGAGCTCACGCAGATCCTGCGCGTCGGTTCGCTGTATGACTTCCAGCGCTGAGGCACGGATGCCGGCCAACGCGCTGCTCGACGACTTCCTCGCGTTCACGCTGGCCGGTAGCGCGCCGTCCGCGACGGAAGGCACCTGCGCGGCCGGCGCCGTGCGCTGGTCATGGCGCGGCGACGGTCTGCTCGCGCTCGAACCGGCCGCGGCCGCCGGCGTGGCGCGCCCGAGCGTGCTCGTGTCGGCCGGCGTGCACGGCGACGAGACGGCGCCGATCGAGCTGCTGTCGATGCTCGTGCGCGATCTCGCATCGGGCGCGCTGCCGCTCGCGTGCCGGCTGCTCGTCGTGCTCGGCAACGTGCCGGCGATGCGTGCCGGCGAACGCTATCTCGACGACGACCTGAACCGCCTGTTCAGCGGCCGTCATGCGCAGGTGCCCGCCAGCCGCGAAGCACCGCGCGCCGCGCAGCTGGAAGCGGCGGCCGTCGCGTTCTTCGCGGACGCGCCGGCCGGCGCCGCGCGCTGGCACATCGACATGCACACGGCGATCCGCGCGTCGGTGTTCGAGCAGTTCGCACTGCTGCCGCACACGGGCACGCCGCCGACGCGCACGATGTTCGAATGGCTCGGCGACGCGCGGATCGCGGCCGTGCTGCTGCATACCGCGAAGGGCAATACGTATTCGCATTTCACGGCCGAGCGCTGCGGCGCGCTCGCGTGCACGCTGGAACTCGGCAAGGTGCGCCCGTTCGGCCAGAACGACCTGACGCGCTTCGCACCGGCCGATCGCGCGGTGCGCAAGCTCGTGTCGGGCGTGGCGGGAGATGCGGTCGCGCAGGGCGATCATCCGCCGCTGCCGCGCGTGTTCACGGTGATCGACCAGATCACGAAGCAGAGTGATGCGCTGGAGCTGTTCGTCGCGGCCGACGTCGCGAACTTCACCGCGTTTGCACGCGGCACGGTGCTCGCGCAGGACGGCGACTACCGCTACACGGTGACGCACGACGAGGAGCGGATCGTCTTTCCGAACCCGACCGTGAAGCCGGGCCTGCGCGCGGGCCTGCTCGTCATCGACACGACGCGCGAGACGATCGCGGCGCTTATTTGAGCGCATGTCCCGACCGGCTGCTGATTGCGCTGCCGCGACGGCACGCGGCCCGCGCCTGACCCGCAACCTGCCGGTATCCCGTCGTCGTCGCCCGCATGCCGGGGGCCGACGGCACGCGCCCCCGGCTTGCGTATTTGCGACACCGTTTTGCAAGTTCGGCGAATCGCCTGACCGGCGCCGCGCACGCAGCGCAGCATCGCGCGACGTCGCCCGCTTTGCCATATCGGGCCGCGCGGATTGGTACAATCGCGGCCTTGCGGCTGTTGCGCCGCATCACGGCGTGGCATCGCGATTGTCGTGGTCATCCGACCCTGCAATGATGCAAGCGCCCGTAGTTCCGGAACATTCGAGTATCGAGGAGAGCACCTGATGAAGTTGGATTGGCGTAAAGTGGCCGCGCATGCGGCGGTGGCGGCATCGGCGGTGGCGGCAGGCAGCGCGTTTGCCGCGGATCTGAAGGAGATCCGTTTCGGCGTCGAAGCCTCGTACGCGCCGTTCGAATACAAGACGCCCGACGGCAAGCTGACCGGCTTCGATATCGACATCGGCAACGCGGTGTGCGCGAAGCTGAAGACGAAGTGCGTGTGGGTCGAGAACGACTTCGACGGCCTGATCCCGGCGCTGCAGGCGCGCAAGTTCGACGCGATCAACTCGGACATGACGATCACCGACCAGCGCAAGCATGCGATCGCGTTCACCGATCCGATCTACACGATTCCGAACCAGCTGATCGCGAAGCAGGGCAGCGGCCTGCTGCCGACCCCGCAATCGCTGAAGGGCAAGCGCGTCGGCGTGCTGCAGGGCACGATCCAGGAAGCGTACGCGAAGAAGAAGTGGGCACCGGCAGGCGTCGAGGTCGTGCCGTACCAGACGCAGGACCTGGCCTACGCCGACCTGAAGTCCGGCCGTCTCGACGCGACGTTCCAGGACGCGGAAGCCGGTTCGAAGGGCTTCCTGGCGAAGCCGCAAGGCCAGGGCTTCGCGTTCGCCGGCGGTACCGTGAGCGACGCCGAGATCCTCGGCTCGGGCGTCGGTTTCGGCCTGCGCAAGAACGACGCGGCGCTGAAGACCGCACTCGATCAGGCGCTGAAGGACCTGAAGGCCGACGGCACGATCGACAACCTCGCGAAGAAGTACTTCAGCGTGCCCGTGACGCTCAAGTAAGCGTTGCGTTCGATCGCACGATGCAAGCAAACCGGCCGCTCATGCGGCCGGTTTGCTTTTGCAGGCGGGGAACGGTGTGAAGCGGGATGCGAAACAGGGTGTGAAACCGCCGAAAACGGCGGGGAGCGGCCGGCGCCGCGTCACGCCGGAAAGAACCGGCCCAGTTCGCGCGCGAGCTCGTTGAGCACGCCCATCTCCTGCTGCGTGATCTTGCGCGCGGGCTGCGCGCCGGCCCAGTCGCCGTACAGCAGCGCGACGGTCGTTGTGCCGACGCGCACGGGCAGCAGCACGAACGCGCGCGTGTCGTCGAACGCGTCGAGATACCACGCGGGCAGGCGCTTGAGCATCTTCGGCTCCCGTGCCTGCTCGATGAAGATGCCGACCGAGTTCGAGATCGCGAGATGAAACACGTCCGGCTCGAAGCGCTCGTCGAAGCGCAGCCGGTCGAGCATCGTATCGACGCCGGGGCCGAAGCCGAGGCGCGCGGCGAACATGCCGTCGTCGTGACGCACGAACATCACGGTGCGCGTGAACGCGAGGCCGGCCAGCAGGCTTTCCGACGCGAGCGCGAGTACCGGCGTCAGCACGTGCTCGGACGGCAGCGCGCGCAGGTCCGCGAGGCCGGCTTCGAGGCATGCCTCGGGCTCGGCCTGCGCGCGTGCGATCGCATCGGCGTTCGCGCGCAGCTCGACGATCTCGCGCATCATGGTGTCGCTCGCTTCCTCGCGCGCGAGCCGCTCGGCGATCTCGACGAGCGCGTCGGGTTCCATGCCGAGTTCCGCGCCGTAGTGCTGCGCGAGCGCCGCGATGCGCGCGTCGCGCTGCGGGCTCGCGGGCATCACGAGCGCGCCCGCGACGTCGGTCGAGCAGCGGCTGATCTCGCGCAGCCAGCGGACGCGCTCGGTCGGGCCGTCGTCGGACACCTCGCCCGCATCGAGGTCGTCCTCGTCGTTGCCGAACGCGTCGGTGCGGACCACGTGGTCGTGGTCGGCCATCCCCGCGCGGATCACGTCGGGCAGCCGCCAGCGCGCGGCCGCCTCGAGCCCGATCTCGTCGAAGCCGACGCCGAGCACGTCGATGCAGGCGGCTGCTTCGTCGCCGTTCAGTTCGGCCGCGCGGCGGCGGATCCGGTCCCATTCGCTGTCGAGATAGCAGACCACGAGCAGCTTGCCGACCTGGCGCATCAACGTGCAGACGACGGCTTCCTCGCCCGCGCGCAGCTCGACGCGTTCGGTGAGCTTGCGTGCGACGCAGCCGGACAGCAGCGCGCGGTTCAGTTCGAGCTTCGCGTCGATGCGCCGCGGCGTGCTGTGGTGGAAATGGTCGACGAGCTTGAGCCCGACGACCAGGTGGCCGACGGCATCCATGCCGAGCACCATCAGTGCGCGGGTCACGGTCGTGATGTTGCCGCCGAACGCCATGTACATCGCGGAGTTCGCGAGCCTCAGCACTTTCTGCGTGAGTGCGAAGTCCGACAGCACGACGCGCACGAGCGCGGTGAAGTCGAGGTCGTCGTTCTTCATCGCGGCCATCGTCGCGCGCAGCGATTCCGACAGCAACGGGAAATCGCCCCGTTCGTTCATCCGGGCCCACAGCTTGTCGAGCAACGCGGTGCGGGGCAGGTGTTCGGTGATTGACATACGGATCTGTCCGGTTCGCCGCGCGTCAGGCGGCGGCGTGCAGGTGCAGCTGATGGGCCTCGAAGCGCCGCGCAAGCTCCTCGGACGGCAGCGCCTGGCAGACGAGCCAGCCCTGGATATGGTTGCAGCCCATTTCCGTCAGCAATTCGCGCTGCGCCTCGGTCTCGACGCCTTCCGCGACGAGCTCGAGATCGAGCGTCTGCGCGAGGCCGACCACGGCCGACACGATCGCGCGGTCGTTGCGCGAGGTCAGCAGGTTCTCGACGAAACTGCGATCGATCTTCAGCTTCGCGAGCGGGAAGCGCTGCAGATACGCGAGGCTCGAATAACCGGTACCGAAATCGTCGATCGCGAAGCGGATGCCGAGATCGGTCAGCTCCTCGAGCAGCCCCTTCGCCTGCGCGGGATCGTGCATCAGCAGGCTTTCGGTGATCTCGAGCACGATGCGGCGCGGGTCGATGCCCGTCAGCGCGATCGCCTCGCGCACGCTTTGCGTGAAACGCGGGTCGCGGAACTGCTGCGGCGACACGTTGACCGCCACGTACTGCAGCGCGAGCCCCTGGCGGTCCCAGGCGACGAGCTGCATGCACGCGGCCTTGAGCACCCAGTTGCCGAGATAGTTGATCAGGCCGATCGATTCTGCGAGCGGAATGAAGGTCGCCGGCGGCACGAGGCCGTGCACCGGATGGCGCCAGCGGATCAGCGCCTCGACGCCGACCACCGCGCCCGACTGGCTGCGCGTGATCGGCTGGAAATGGAGCGAAAACTCGCCGTTGCGCACGCCGTCGTACAGGTCGGCTTCGAGCTTCAGCCGTTCGGCGTCCGCCGGGTCGTCGACGGGCGCGTGGAACGCGAGCGCGTTGCCGCCCGACGCCTTCGCCTGCGCGAGCGCGTGATCGGCACGGCGCAGCAGCGGGCTGTGGTGCTGCGCGCGATGCGGGGCGGCGCGCTCGTCAGGGTAGAGCGCGATGCCGATGCTCGCGGACAGGTGCACGGTCTGCCCCTGGTACACGTAAGGCTGGCGCACCGCGGCCTGCAGCCGGCGTGCGAGTGCATCGGCGGCATTGCTCGCCTGCGTGCGGTCCGGCGCACTGAGCACGACCGCGAACTTGTCGCTCGCGACGCGCGCGAGCTGTTCGTTCTGCGTGACGAGCGCCTTCAGCCGCTGCGCGGTTTCGCGCAGCAGCGTGTCGCCCGCGTCGTAGCCGAGCGCGCGGTTGATCCGCTGGTAGTCGTCGAGGTCGAGCAGCAGCAGCGCCGCGCAGGTGCCGCCCTCGTCGGCGGCCTGCTGCGCGCGCATCAGCGCGGGCACGAGCGCGGACAGGTTGTCGAGGCCCGTCATCGGGTCGTGGTGCATCTCGTAGGTCAGGCGCGCCTCGAGCGCGCGCCACGACGACACGTCGAACGCCGCGATCGCGAACCCGTCGACCCCGTGGTGGCGGCTCTTGAACGCGCGGATCTCGACGTCGAGCGGGTAGGTCAGCGATTTCACGATGCACATCGTCGCCTTCTCGACCTGGCCGGAACGCGCGGCGCGCGCAAGCAGGCCTTCGAGCGCCGCGGTATCCTGTTCGGCGATCAGGTCGCGCAGCGTCAGCGTGTGCAGGTAGTCGCGGTGGTAGCCGATGAAGCGCAGGCTCGCGTCCGACACGTAAAGAAAACGCAGTTCACGGTCGACATGGGCGAGGAAATCCACCGTGCCAACCGTCTGTTCCAGCCAGTTGCGTACGGAGTCGTCGCGGCGCGGGGCGCCGGCGCGCGCGGGCATCAGCGCGCCGCCCGACCAGGCGAAGCGGCGCAGCGTATGCAAGGCGCTGCGCCAGGAGCCCTTGCGTGACGTCTGTTTCCTGTTGGCTTCCATGTTTCTCGCTGACGTGAAGGGCTGGAACCGGTTGTCCGGAAGGAATAACGGCAGACTGTGCGGAATCTTTAACGGGCCGGGCGCGGATGGCGCTGCCGCAGGTCCGAATCGGTCACGCAAGTGTTCGACAGGCGAACGCCCGCGTGGCCCACATCGAGGCTGACTTTATAAGAAATGAGGATGCAGATGAAGCGAAAACTGTTGCTGGGCGCCGCCGTGGCGGCGCTGGTGGCCGGTCATGCACTGATGGCGCAGGCGGAACTGAAGCCGGGCGCCGCGGCGCCCGATTTCACGACGCAGGCGTCGCTGGGCGGCAAGACCTACACCTACGCGCTCGCGGACGCGCTGAAGCAGGGGCCGGTCGTGCTCTATTTCTACCCGGCTGCGTTCACGAAGGGCTGCACGATCGAGGCGCACGCGTTCGCGGACGCAGTCGACCGTTACAAGGCTTACGGCGCGACGGTGATCGGCGTATCCGCCGACAAGATCGACACGCTGACGAAGTTCTCGGTGAGCGAGTGCCGGAGCAAGTTCCCGGTCGCGGCTGATCCGGACGCGAAGATCATCCGGGAATACGACGCGAAACTGCCGGCGATCGACCGCGCGAACCGCGTGTCCTACGTGATTTCTCCGGAAGGGAAGATCCTCTACGAATACACGAGCATGTCGCCCGACAAGCACGTCGAGAACACGCTCGCCGCCGTGAAGGCGTGGGCCGACGCGCATCCGAAGCAGTAAACGGGGCACCGCGGCACCGGGGCACCGCGTGCGTCAAGCGTCGAGGCGGCCCGTCGTGCGGGCCGCCGGTACGGATCGGCGCGCCGCCGCGCGGCGGCGCGTGTGAGGGCGCTAGGCGCGCAAGGCCTGCTCGATCGGCACGCTGCCGCCGACGAAGCCGACGATCTTGCGCGAGATGCCGAGCTTGATCGCCTCGATCGCGGCCCAGGCGACATCCTGGCGTGACACGGGCGGGGCGCCGTCGAACCACGCGTCGGTCAGCGCGATCTTGCCGACGCCCGGGTCGTCCGTAAGCGGGCCGGGGCGCAGGATCGCGTAGTCGACACCCGACGCGATCACGCGATCGTCGCCTTCGCGCTTCATCTGCGAATAGTGGCGCAGCGCGTCCGGGCCGAGTTCGGGCCGGTACGCGGACAGCGAGCTGATCACCACGAGCTTCTGCGCGTTGTAGGCCAGCGTGTATTCGGCCGCGCGGGCGACCGCGTCGCGGTCGACCTGCTCCTCTTCGGCCGCGCCTTCCGATTCGGCCGATCCGGCTGCGTAGATCACGTGCGTGATGCCCTGGAATGCGTGCGAGAAATCGTTCGTCAGATCGGCCTCGACCACCCGCGCGCCCGCCAGCGCATAGCCGTGCCGGCGCACGAGCGCCGTGACCTCGAACTCCGGCTGCTTGAGCAGCAGATCCGCGCAGGCCTGGCCCGTTCGGCCGGTCGCGCCAATCAGCAGTACCTTCGTCGTCATGAAACCGCTCCTTGCTCGATGCGTCGTCCTCCCAGATAGGGACGGACGACCGATAACTCAAGTGTAATGTCGATTTGCCCGTGCGGCGGGTGTGTATTAAGGGGCGTACCGGCGACGGGCCTTCCTGCCGCCATTCGTTCACACGGATGCGGGAATGACGCGCCGACCGGCTATCATGTGCGCGATGCATTTTTCGCCGCTACGTCATACAACGCAGCGGCCCACCGGTTGGAGTACACATGGCATTACCCCTGGACAACGTCAGCATGGCCGTGTTCTGCGACTTCGAGAACGTCGCGCTCGGCGTGCGCGACGCGAAGTACGAGAAGTTCGACATCAAGCCCGTGCTGGAGCGCCTGCTGCTGAAGGGCAGCATCGTCGTGAAGAAGGCCTATTGCGACTGGGATCGCTACAAGGGCTTCAAGGCGTCGATGCACGAGGCGAGCTTCGAGCTGATCGAGATTCCGCACGTGCGCCAGTCGGGCAAGAATTCGGCCGACATCCGGCTTGTCGTGGATGCGCTCGACCTCTGCTACACGAAGTCGCACGTCGATACGTTCGTGATCATCAGCGGCGACTCGGATTTTTCGCCGCTGGTGTCGAAGCTGCGCGAGAACGCGAAGAAGGTGATCGGCGTCGGCGTGAAGAAATCGACGTCGGACCTGCTGGTCGCGAACTGCGACGAATTCATCTTCTACGACGATCTGGTACGTGAGCAGCAGCGCACGCTCGCGAAGCGCGAACAGCAGCAGCGCGCGGGCAACGGCGGCGCGAAGCGGCCGGACGAGCCGGCGGCGTCGCGCAAGCACGACCTGGACGCGCGCAAGGCCGAGGCGATCGCGCTGGCCGTGGAGACGTTCGACGCGCTCGCGTCGGAGCGGGACGACGTCGGCAAGATCTGGGCGTCGGTGCTGAAGAGCGCGATCAAGCGTCGCAAGCCGGATTTCAACGAGTCGTACTATGGATTCCGCGCGTTCGGCAACCTGCTCGACGAGGCGCAGGCGCGCGGCCTGCTCGAAGTGGGGCGTGACGACAAGTCGGGTGCGTTCGTGTCGCGGGCACGCCAGTCGGCGGCCGCGGAGCAGGTTGCGCAGGCCGGCGAAGGCGGAGCCGCACACCACGGCGGCCACCACGGCGCGCGCGCGGCGGAGCCGGCGCGGGCCGGCCGCGAGCCGCGACGTCGCGAGCAGCGGGCGGAAGCCGTCGTGCACGAAACCGTGCAGGTCGACGCGGCGATGGCCGAATCGGCCGGAGCCACCGAAATCGCGGCAGTCGTGCCGGCTGAAACGACCGAATTCGTGGAAGCGGTCGAAGCAGCCGAGGCGCACGGCGAAGCGAAGGATGGCCGCAAGCGTGCGCGCAAGAGCGCGGCGAAGAAGACCGGCGCGAAGAAGGGCGCCGCCGCGAAGAGCGCAGGCCGTGAGTCGGCCGGGAGGCCAGACGACGCCGGGCATGGCGCGGCGAAGCACGGCGGCGACAAGCACGCGCACGGCAAGCATGCGGGCGACCCGCATCGCGACCCGGAGCAGGGCGACATGTGGCCCGCCGCGGTGACGCACACCGAGCCGGCGGCCGGCGACGTCGGCGGCGAGGTGGCTGCCGCGCCGGCTGAGGAGGCTGTCGAGGCGCCCGCCGAAGCCAAGCCGAAGAAACCGGCCCGCAAGGCGGCACCGCGCGCGCGGCGTCCGCGCAAGACGGCGGCAGCGGCCGAGTAATGGTCGTGTAGGGGCTGAGGTAACGGCCGAGCCGGGTAGTGACCCGGTAACGGCCGCCGGCCGGGTGTCGTCCGAAGCAGGTCGGTACCCGGGCCGGTTTCTCGCAGCGCAACAACGGCCGGCGCAATGCCGGCCCGTCAGCCGAGCTGACCGTTCAGCGCATAAGGCTGCGTCATCACTTCGAGGAAGTGGCCGTCCGGATCGTCGAAATACACGCCGCGGCCGCCGTTGTGGCGGTAGATGTCATCGGGTTGCCGCTTCGCGGGATCGGCCCAGTGCGGCAGCCCGCGCTCGCGGATGCGTGCCAGCACGCGGTCGAAGCCGGCTTCGTCGAGCAGGAACGCGTAATGCTGCGACCGGATGTCCCCCGCCTGTTCGTAGAAATCGAGCGACACGCCGTTGTCGAGCGGCACGACCAGCATCGCGCCGAACGGCGTCGGCGGCGGCAGTTCCAGAAGCTCGGTGAGGAAGCGGCTCGACGCGCGCTTGTCGCGACACCAGACGATCGTATGGTTGAGCTGGACGTTCATGGCGTGTCCCCGTGAAGGGGCCCGCGGTGGGCATGGACTCACGATAGCCGATCGCTGCCGATGCGCAAGCGCGGCGAGCGGCCGCCCGGCGGGCGGCCGCTTCCATCACTTCCCGGCGACGGCCGGCCCGCCGGAATTCCCGCGGCGGTTGCGCCGCTTCTCGGCCCAGACGCGGAAACGGTCCATGTACAGGTAGACGACCGGCGTCGTATAGAGCGTCAGCACCTGCGACACGATCAGGCCGCCGGCGATCGCGATCCCGAGCGGCGCGCGCAGCTCGGCGCCGTCGCCGCTGCCGAACGCGAGCGGCAGCGCGCCGAACAGCGCAGCCATCGTCGTCATCATGATCGGGCGGAAGCGCAGCAGGCACGCCTCGTGGATCGCGTCGAGCGACGATTTGCCGTAGTGGCGCGTCTGGTCGATCGCGAAGTCGACCATCATGATCGCGTTCTTCTTCACGATACCGATCAGCAGGATCACGCCGATCAGCGCGATGATGCTGAACTCGGTCTTGAACAGCAGCAGCGCGAGCAGCGCACCGACACCGGCCGACGGCAGCGTCGACAGGATCGTGATCGGGTGGATGTAGCTCTCGTACAGGATCCCGAGCACGATATAGACGGCCAGCAGCGCCGCGAGGATCAGGATCGGCTGGTCGTTCAGCGACTGCTGGAACGCCTGCGCGGTGCCCTGGAAGCTGCCGACGATCGTCGGCGGCACGCCGACCTGCGCCATCGTCTGATAGATCACCTGCGTCGCTTGCGACAGCGACACGCCGGGCGGCAGGTTGAACGAGATCGTCGTCGCGACGAACAGCCCCTGGTGGTTGACCGACAGCGGGGTCGTGCTCGGCCCGAACGTCGCGATCGCCGACAGCGGGATCATCGTCGACTTCGACGTCGACACCGACGCACCCGACGACGCGCTCGACTTGCCGCTCGCCGCGATCGCGTTGAGCGCCTGGTTGCGCGCGGAGTCCGACGCGATCGCCGCGGCGCTCTGCGCGGCCGTGCCGGCGCTCGACGTGCCGGCCGACGTCGCGACGTAGGTGCCGGCCGCCGCGTTGGTGGTCTGCGAGCCGTTCGCGCTGCCGCCCGACGTGCTGACCCACACCTGGTTCAGCATCTCGGGGCTCTGCCAGTATTTCGGCGCGACTTCCATCACCACGTGGTACTGGTTCAGCGGGTTGTAGATCGTCGAGACCTGGCGCTGGCCGAATGCGTCGTACAGCGTATTGTCGATCTGCGCGGGCTTGATGCCGAACCGCGCGGCCGTCGCGCGGTCGATCGTCACCATCGCCTCGAGGCCGCCTTGCTGCTGGTCCGAGTTCACGTCGGTCAGCTCGGGGCGCTTCTGCAGCGCCTCGGTCAGGATCGGCCCCCACTTGTACAGGTCGGCGCTCGAATCGCCCAGCAGCGTGAACTGGTACTGCGCGTTGCTCTGCCGGCCGCCGACGCGGATGTCCTGTGCCGCCTGCAGGAACGTGCGCGCACCCGCGACGTCCGCCAGCGGCGGGCGCAGTTGCTGGATCACCTGGTCGGCCGTCAGCTTGCGCTCGGTACGATCCTTCAGCGTGACGAACATGAAGCCCGAGTTGGTCTGCGTGCCGCCGGTGAAGCCCGCGACGCTCTTCACGTTCGGGTTGCCCTGCACGATCCGCATCATCTCGGAAAACTTCAGCTTCATCGCCTGGAACGACGTCGACTGGTCGGCCTGGATGCCGCCGATCATCAGCCCGGTGTCCTGCTGCGGGAAGAAGCCCTTCGGCACGACGATGTACAGGTAGACGTTCAGCCCGATCGTTGCGACGAGCGTCAGCAGGATCAGCAGCGGCCGGCGCAGCGCCCACGACAGCGAGCGTTCGTAACCGCGCTGCATGCGGCTGAAACAGCGTTCCAGGAATCGCGCGAAGCGGCCTTCGTTCTGCGGTTCGTGCGACTCGGGGAGCAGGCGCGCGCACATCATCGGTGTCACCGTGAGCGACACCGCGAGCGATACCGCGATCGCAAGCGACAGCGTCAGCGCGAACTCGCGGAACAGGCGCCCGACGATGCCGCCCATCAGCAGGATCGGCAGGAACACCGCGACGAGCGAGATGCTCATCGACAGCACCGTGAAGCCGACCTCGCGCGCGCCGTCGAACGCGGCCTGCATGCGCGACTTGCCGTTCTCGATATGCCGCGAGATGTTCTCGAGCACGACGATCGCATCGTCGACGACGAAGCCGGTCGCGACGATCAGCGCCATCAGCGACAGGTTGTCGATCGAGAAGCCGAGCAGGTACATCGCGCCGAACGTGCCGACGATCGAGATCGGCACCGCGACGCTCGGGATCAGCGTCGCGCGCCAGTTGCGCAGGAACAGGAACACGACCATCACGACGAGGCTGATCGCGATCAGCAGCGTGTGCTCGGTGTCCTTCAGCGACGCGCGAATGGTGGTCGAGCGGTCGAGGACGGGCGTGACCGTGATGTCGGCCGGCAGCGACGCGGTGAGCTGCGGCAGCGCCGCGCGCACGCGGTCGATCGTGTCGATGATGTTCGCGCCGGGCGAGCGGTAGAGGATCACGAGCACCGCGCGCTTGCCGTTCGACAGGCCGAGGTTGCGGAGATCCTCGACCGAATCGACGACGTCGGACAGGTCGGACAGCCGCACGGCCGCGCCGTTGCGATACGCGACGACGAGGTCGCGGTATTGCGACGCCTCGGACGCCTGGTCGTTCGTATAGAGCTGGTAGCGCTGCGGGCCGAACTCGATCGCGCCCTTCGGCGCGTTGGCGTTCGCGGAGGCGAGCGCCGCGCGCACGTCCTCGAGGCCGATCCCGTAGTGGAACAGCGCCTGCGGCTCGAGCTCGACGCGCACCGCCGGGTTCGCGGAGCCGCTCACCGACACCTGGCCGATCCCGTCGATCTGCGACAGCGACTGCTGCAGCACCGTCGACGCGGCGTCGTACAGCTTCGCGGGCGACGAGGTCTCCGACGTCAGCGACACGACCATGATCGGCGAGTCGGCCGGGTTGACCTTGCGGTAGGTCGGGTTGCTCTTCAGCGCGGCGGGCAGGTCGGCGCGCGCCGCGTTGATCGCGGCCTGCACGTCGCGGGCGGCGCCGTCGATGTCGCGGTTCAGCCCGAACTGCAGGATGATCCGGGCATTGCCGACCGTGCTCGTCGACGTCATTTCGGAGACGTCGGCGATCGAGCCGAGGTGCCGCTCCAGCGGGCTCGTCACGCTGGTCGCGACGGTCTCGGGGCTCGCGCCGGGCAGCGACGCCTGCACCGAGATGGTGGGGAAGTCGACCTGCGGCAGCGGCGACACCGGCAGCTTGACGAACGCGAACAGGCCCGCGAGCGCGACACCGATCGCGAGCAGCGTCGTCGCGACGGGGCGGGTGATGAAGGGGCGCGACAGGTTCATGTCGGCACTCGCTGGGCCGCCGCGTGTTCCGACGGATGCGTTTTCGGGAGATGGGGGGGCTGCGCCCCCCCACGCGAACGAAGTGAGCGTGGGGGTCGTGTCATTTACGCATCCGTGCGCGTGCCGGCTTGCGGGCCGTGGCGCTCGAACCAGCCGCGCACGCGGCGCGCGAGCGAGTCGAAGCCGAGGTAGATCACGGGCGTCGTGAACAGCGTCAGCACCTGCGACACGATCAGGCCGCCGGCGATCGCGACCCCGAGCGGCTGGCGCAGCTCGGAGCCCGCGCCGGCGCCGACGATCAGCGGCACCGCGCCGAGCAGCGCGGCGAGCGTCGTCATCAGGATCGGCCGGAAGCGCAGCAGGCACGCCTGGTAGATCGCCTCGCGCGGCGGCTTGCCTTCGACGCGCTCGGCCTCGAGCGCGAAGTCGATCATCATGATCGCGTTCTTCTTCACGATACCGATCAGCAGCACGATGCCGATGATCCCGATGATGTCGAGGTCGTGCCCGGTGATCATCAGCGCAAGCAACGCGCCGACGCCGGCCGACGGCAGCGTCGACAGGATCGTGATCGGGTGGATGTAGCTCTCGTACAGCACGCCGAGCACGATGTACATCGTGACGACCGCCGCGAGGATCAGGAACAGCTGGTTCGACAGCGATGCCTGGAACGCGAGCGCCGCGCCCTGGAAGCGCGTCTGGAACGACGCGGGCAGCCCGATGTCCTTCTCGGCGGCCTCGATCGCCTTGACCGCCTCGCCGAGCGACGCGCCCGCCGCGAGGTTGAACGAGACGGTGGTCGACGGGAACTGCGACAGGTGCGCGACCAGGAGCGGCGACGGCCGTTCGTGGAACGACGCGATCGACGACAGCGGCACCTGGCCGCCGCCCGCCGACGGCAGGTAGATGTCGTTCAGCGATTGCGCGTAGTGCTGCTCCTTCGGCTCGGACTCGAGAATCACGCGGTACTGGTTCGACTGCGTGAAGATCGTCGACACGATGCGCTGGCCGAATGCGTCGTACAGCGCGTTGTCGACGGTCGCCGGCGTGATGCCGAAGCGCGCGGCGCTCGCGCGGTCGATCTCGATGTAGACGGACTGGCCGTTGCTCTGCAGGTCGGTCGCGACGTCGGCGAGCGACGGCTCCTGCTGCAGCCGCGCGACGAGCTTCGGCACCCAGGTCGCGAACTCTTCCGAGTTCGGGCTCGTCAGCATGAACTGGTACTGCGTCGGGCTGACGGTCGAGTCGATCGTCAGATCCTGCACCGACTGCATGAAGAGCGAGATCCCGGTGATGTTCGCCACGCGGTGCTGCAGGTCGCGGATGATCTGCGCGGCCGTTTTGGAACGCTCGTCGCGTGCCTTCAGGTTGATCAGCATCCGGCCGCTGTTCAGCGTGATGTTGCTGCCGTCGACGCCGATGAACGACGTGAGGCTCACGACATTCGGATCCTTCAGGATCTCGGCCGCAAGCGCCTGCTGGCGCTCGGCCATCGCGCCGTACGAGATCGACTGCGGCGCCTGCGTGATCGCCTGGATCACGCCGGTGTCCTGCGCGGGGAAGAAGCCCTTCGGCACGTAGACGTACAGCAGGCCCGTCAGCGCGAGCGTCAGCAGCGCGACGACGAGCGTCGAGCGCTGGCGGTTCAGCACCCATTCGAGCGCGACCGCATAGCGCGCGATCACCCAGTCGATCGCGTGGTGCACGCGCGCCTCGAAGCGATGGCTCTCGGGCGGCGGCGAATGGCGCAGCAGCTTCGCGCACATCATCGGCACGAGCGTGAGCGACACGATCGCCGAGATCACGATCGTCACCGCGAGCGTGATCGCGAATTCATGGAAGAGGCGCCCGACCACGTCGCCCATGAATAGCAGCGGGATCAGCACCGCGATCAGCGACACCGTCAGCGAGATGATCGTGAAGCCGATCTGCTTCGAGCCCTTCAGCGCGGCCTCGAGCCCGGATTCGCCTTCCTCGACGTAGCGCGCGATGTTCTCGATCATCACGATCGCGTCGTCGACGACGAAGCCGGTCGCGATGGTGAGCGCCATCAGCGACAGGTTGTTCAGCGAGAAGCCGGCCATGTACATCACCGCGAGCGTGCCGATCAGCGACAGCGGCACCGACAGGCTCGGGATGATCGTCGCGTAGATGTTCGCGAGGAACAGGTACATCACGAGCACGACGAGCCCGACCGCGACCAGCAGTTCGAACTGCACGTCGCGCACGGCGGCGCGGATCATCGTCGTACGGTCGGTGACGATCTGCACGTCGAGCGCGGCCGGCAGCGTTTCCTGCAGCTTCGGCAGCTGCGCCTTGATCGCGTCGACCGTCTGGATCACGTTCGCGCCCGGCTGGCGCTGCACGTTCAGGATGATCGCGGGCTCCGAATTCACCCACGCGCCGAGCTTGGTGTTCTCCGAGCCGGCGACGACCGTCGCGACGTCGGTGAGCATCACCGGGCGGCCGCCTTTGTATGCGACGACCGCGCTGTTGTATTGATCGGCGCTCGTGAGCTGGTCGTTCGCGTTGATCGTGTACGCGCGCGTCGGGCCGTCGAAGTTGCCCTTCGGCGTGTTCACGTTCAGGTTCGAGATCGTCGTGCGCAGGTCGTCGAGGTTCATCCCGTACTGCGCGAGCGCGGTCGGGTTCGCCTGGATCCGCACGGCCGGGCGGTTGCCGCCCGACAGGCTGACGAGGCCGACGCCCGCGATCTGCGAGATCTTCATCGCGAGGCGTGTGTCGGCGAGGTCCTGCACCTGCGTGAGCGGCAGCGTCTTCGACGTGACCGCGAGCGTGATCACCGGCGCGTCGGCCGGGTTGACCTTCGCATAGATCGGCGGGGCAGGGAGGTCGGACGGCAGCAGGTTGCCGGCCGCGTTGATCGCGGCCTGCACTTCCTGTTCGGCGATGTCGAGCGGCAGGTCGAGCGAGAACTGCAGCGTGATCACGGACGAGCCGGCCGAACTCTGCGACGACATCTGGTTCAGCGACGGCATCTGCCCGAACTGCCGTTCGAGCGGCGCGGTGACCGACGAGGTCATCACTTCCGGGCTCGCGCCCGGGTAGAAGGTCTGGACCTGGATCGTCGGATAGTCGACTTCCGGCAGCGCGGCGAGCGGCAGGAAGCGCAGCGCGACGAGACCGGCCAGCATGATCGCCGCCATCAGGAGGGCGGTGCCGACCGGCCGGAGAATGAAAAGGCGGGATGGATTCATCGAGCGGCCCGCGCGTTACTGGGCCGCGGGGGCCGCTGCCTGCGACGCGCCGTGCCGGTGTCCGCCGCGATGGCCGTCGGCGCCCGATGCACCCGACGCCGCACCGGCGCCGCGCGCGCCCGACGCGCCTTTCGGCTTGTCGGCCGGGATCGAGATCTTCGCGCCTTCGCGCAGGCGGTCGGAGCCGTCGGTCACCACGCGCTCGCCGAGCGACACGCCGCTGACGATGCTCGTGCGTTCGCCGTCGACCGGGCCGACCGTGACCTTGCGCACCGTCACCGTGTTGTCGGGTTTCACGACGTAGACGAACTGGCCGATCGAGCCGGTCAGCACGGCGGAGGTCGGCACGATCGTCGCGTTGCGCATCACGTCGACGAGCAGCCGCGTGTTCACGAACTGATTCGGGAACAGCATGCCTTCCTTGTTATCGAAGTTCGCGCGCAGCTTGACCGTGCCCGTGCTCGTGTCGATCTGGTTGTCGAGCGTCGCGAGCGAGCCCGTCTCGAGCGGCACCGTGTTGTTGCGGTTGTACGCGGTGACCGACAGCTTCTGGCCCGCGTTCACCTGCTTGAGAATCTGCGGCAGGTTGTCTTCCGACGTCGTGAAGATCACGCTCATCGGCTGCAACTGCGTGATCACGACGATGCCGTTGGCATCGCCCGGCGTCACGTAGTTGCCGGGGTCGACCTGGCGCAGGCCGACGCGGCCCGACACCGGCGCGGTGATGCGCGCATACGTGAGGTTCAGCTTCGCGGAATCGATCGCGGCCTGGTCGGTCTTCACCGCGCCTTCGTATTGCTTGACGAGTGAGGCCTGCGTATCGACCGTCTGCGACGCGATCGAATCCTGCAACAGCAGCGTCTGGTAGCGCTTCAGGTCGAGGCGGGCCGTCGCGAGCAGCGCCGAGTCGCGCGCGTGCGTGCCTTCGGCGTTCTCGAGCGACACCTGGTACGGGCGCGGGTCGATCTGCGCGAGCACGTCGCCTTTCCTGACGATCTGGCCTTCCTGGAACGAGACCGACTGCAGGTAGCCCGACAGCTGCGTCTTGACCGTCACGTTCGCGAGCGGCGTGACGGTGCCGAGCGCGGACAGCACGATCGGCATTTCGCCCTGCGTCGCGGTCGCGACCTGCACGGGCTGCGGAATGTTCGCCATCGCGGCGGGGCCGCCTCGGCCGCGGTGGCCGCCGCCACCGGCGGCGCTTGCACCCGCCCCCGTCGCGGCACTGCCGGCCGCCGGCGTGCGGTTCCACGGGTGCCACCACAGCAGGCCGCCGATGACGACGACCGCGAGCGCCCCGGCCATCAGCGTGCGGCGCGGGCGCCGTGCGGCGGGAGACGCGGGGTCGTTCGAAGGAGGCGTGGGCTTTTGTTCGTTATCCATCGTGTTCTGTCAGGAAGACGGCGCGGCGTGCCGGAAATCGGACTGCTGGGCTGCGCGTGGGCGGGCGGTGCCGGGACGGGGCGCCCGGCTCGGTCCGGGGCCCCGCCGGCCTGCGCGGGAAAAGAGCGGTGCGCACCGCGAAGGCGGCGCGACGATGGGCATGATCCTACGTCCCGTCCCCGTTACAGTCCAGTGGACTATCTTTCAACGGGTTACGGTCGTTACAGAACGCAATTGGACGATGACGAATCGATTACACGGCGTGCCGCCGGGCCGGTGCGCCGCCGATCTCGCGGGTGATTTTCGCGATGCATTCGTGAAGCGCGGGCACCACGTGTTCGTGCAGCCATTCGGGCGGGCACTGGTGCGACGCGCCGCCGCAATTCACCGAATAGCGCTGCCCCGACGGGCCGACGAATCCGGCCGCCACCGCATTCAGGCCCTCGCGCCATTCGCCGATCGCGATCGCGCAACCGTCGCGCATTGCGTCGTCCAGCGCGGGGGTCAGGCGCGCGGACACGTGCGGCCAGTCGTCGCCGGCCGTGGTGCGCAGCGACTCGAGCAGCAGGCGGCGTTCGTCGTCCTCGAGTGCGGCGAGATACGCACGGCCTACCGCGGTGCGTGCGATGTCCATCCGCGAGCCGATCTCGAGACGCGTGACGAGCACGGCCGAGCGCGGCCGGATCACGTCGATCGCGACCATGTCGAGCCGGTCGCGCACCGCGAGGTGCACGGACAGGGACGTGCGTTCGGCCAGTTCGATCATGAACGGCCGCGAGCGCGCGCGGATGTCGAAGTTGCGCAGGAAGCCGTGGCTGAGTTCGAGCACCGACGCGGTGAGCACGAAGCGCTCGCTGTCGGGCAACTGGAACAGGAAGCCGGCGCTGACGAGCGTCGCGGTGATGCGCGAGACGGTCGGCTTCGGGATGCCGGTCAGTTCGGTCAGCTCGCGGTTGCTGACGGGCGCGTCGGCAGCCGCGATGCGACGCAGGACGGCGAGGCCGCGGGCGAGGGCGGTGATTTCGTCGGGCGAGGATTCACGGTCCCGCGACGCGGGAGGGGTTACAGTGGTCGACACGAGGGATTCTCTCTATTTCCGAAACTCGATTTCAATTTTGTTGGTATTGTAGGACTATTGTCAAAGGATGCATGTTCCGCGGGTGAACCGGTCATTGGATGAGATTTTACGGGTTCACCCTTGGTTTATTAGGAAAACGCTCAAATGAGCGTTGCCAGAAAGTGCATGAACCGGTGCAAATACCGCTTGACTTGTCGGGCGGAAACGGAAAGAATGTCTCACGTTTTCGAAACATCGTTTCAAGAGTTTAACCGGCAACGATGTTTCGCGCAGTCTCTCAGGTTCTAGCACGGCCCTCGGAATGGCTAGAACTTTTTTAGCGCCACGGTCTCCGTGGCGCTTTTTTTTGCCCGTTTTTCTGCTCGCCCGCCCGGACGCGTCAGGCCCGTATTATCCCCCGATCGTCGAAACCCCCCGTTTACGCCCGCGCGGCGTCTGCTCGCGCGTGCGCCTGACGCGATTCGCACGCGCAAAAAAAAAGCGCGATGCCCGCACTGGGCATCGCGCATCAAACGGCGTGGAGCGCCGACGAATGATCGGTGATGAAGAAAGGGACGCCCGGTTAGGGACGCCCGGTCAGGGACACCCCGGCCGGCGGTGGCGCCTCCTCGCGCGGCCCGGTCAGGCCTTCGCGAGCTTGATGCTGGTCTGCTCGGCCGTCAGGTAGCCGACGCTCGCGCCGAAGCGGTCCTTGAAGTTCGCGCGCACGAGCGGGTCGAGCGTCGGCTTGACCTTGTCGTGCAGCGGCGATTCCCAGTCGCCCGCGTGCTGGAAGTTGCTCATGATGTACGTCCAGCCGTTGATCTCGTCGACCGCGTGCAGGCCCGTCGATTCCGCGCCGGCCGGGCACGACAGCACGCGCACCAGCGACTTCGTGTCGACGTTGTACGCCCACAGGAAGTTGTTCACGTGCATGCCCGAGTCTTCGCCGATGAAGAGCGTGCGCAGCTTTTCGGAGAACTTCAGGTTGTCCGGGTTCGCGATCTTGTCCGGGTTCGCGAGGTTGCCGAGCCCGTCGGCCGCGGCGAGATCCTCGCCGACGAGCGCGGCCGGCGCGCCCATGTCGACCGGCACCCATTCGCTGTCGATCGCGCTGCCCGTCGTGTCGCGCTGGCTGCCCTTCAGGTTCAGCGCATAGACGGCGCCCGCGGCGATCTTCTTGTCGACCGCGACGTCGCGCGACGCCGCATTGCCCTTGACCATCGACGTCTCGATCCGCGACATCGCCGTGTAGACGATCTTGTCCTTCGCGTTCACGGTCGTGCCTTCGAGCTTCGTGAAGCCCATGCTGCCGCCGAGCAGCGCCGCATAGCGGTGCGTCTCGAGGAACGCGGCCGCCTTTTCCATCCCCGGCTTCACGCGCATCCAGTTGAACTTGCCGCCGAAGTGGATCTTCGTGTAGCTCGCATCGTTCGGGTCGGTGGTCACCAGGTCCATGATGTCCGACGCCTTCAACGTGTTCGCGAGCGCTTCGATTTCGCCGCTCGTCGCGTGGCCGATCCTGATCCACGTGAGCGTCGCGGTGCCGGCGCCGGCCGACGAGGTCTGCGTCCACTTCGCGACGTACAGCGTGCCGGCCGACAGGTCGGCGGCCTTGTCGGCGACGAACATGAACAGGCCGCCGTTGGTGGCGTCGTCACCCATCATCACGGTGCGCTGGTCCGGCATCACCTGGATCAGCTCGTGCGAGATGCGGCCGAGGCAATAGTGCTTCTTCACGGTGCCCGTGCCGTCGGGATTCACGGTGATCTCGGGCAGGTGGCCGTAGTGGTAGGGGTTCGCCTTCGTCTCGTCGCCGAACGTGTTCCTGCTGAACGCCTTGAACTGCGCGTCGGTCGCGGCCTTGGTCGCGTCCGGCTCGTACTCCTCGCTCGACAGGTGCGTGCCCCACGGCGACAGGCTCGCGCCGCACGTGATCCACAGGCCGTGCGCCTTCGATGTGTCGACGTTGTGGTACTTGACGACCTTCAGCGCGCCGTTGGCCGGATCCTGGTCGAGCGTCAGCACCGCGATCGGCGACGGCAGCTGGCCGTACTGCGATGCGCTCGCCTGGTCGCGCGTCGTGTATTCGAACTGCACGACGGCGAACACCGTGTTGCCTTTCACGCCGGGCACGTTCGCGTTCTTCAGCGTCAGCAGCGAGCTGCCGTCCGGGCAGTCGGAATAGAACTGGCGCTCCTTGCCGGCAACCGAGCGGTCGATGATCGGCTGGTTGTTGATGTCGTAATAGCCGCCCGCGAGCGTCGTGCCGCCCTTGCCGTCCGGCACCATGTCGCCCGTCACGAAGAACGGCCGGTACGCGAGCTTGAAGTTGCGCGCCGAGCCGTCCGAGAATGACACCGACAGCGTCGAGCCGACCGTCGTCGTGGCCATCGCGGCCGCGTTGTCGAGCGTCGGGGCGGCCATCGCCGAGAACGTCGCCGACGTGTACGCGGCGGCGACCGGGGCCGGCGTCGACGCCGGATTGTCGTCGCCGCCGCAACCCGTCAGCAGGGCCGGCAGCGCGAGGCCGGAAAGGGGAAGCATCGGCGCGCCGGCGAGGATCTTCAGGGCCTGACGACGGGAAGCATTGGGCAACGCGGGCATGTGGAGTCCAGTTTCAGTTGTTGGAAGAATGGCCTTCGCGAAGCAGGCGCTCGGCAAGCGTCGCGAAGGCAAATTGAAAACTGGACGGAAGTGTAAGGACGCTCGATGAAAGTTTTTTGAATTGAAAACGTAATGACGAGCCGGGCGTTCGTCAGGGGCTCAATCGCGTTCGGGCGTCGCCGAGATGCGGTGGATCGACAGGTCCGCGCCGTCGAACTCGGCTTCGCGGTCGAGGCGCAGCCCGACGGTCGCCTTCAGCGCACCGTACACGAGCGTGCCGCCCGCGGTCGCGATCGCGATGCCCCCGAGCGTGCCGACGAGCTGCGACATGAACGACACGCCGCCGAGGCCGCCGAGCGCGGGCAGGCCGAACACGCCGGCCGCGAGGCCGCCAAGCGCGCCGCACATGCCGTGCAGCGGCCACACGCCGAGCACGTCGTCGATGCGCCACTTGTTCTGCACGCAGGTGAACATCGCGACGAACAGTGCGCCAGCGGCCGCGCCCGTGACGAGTGCGCCGATCGGGTGCATCACGTCGGAGCCCGCGCATACCGCGACGAGGCCCGCGAGCGGCCCGTTGTACGTGAAGCCCGGGTCGTTGCGGCCGGCCATCCACGCGGCGAGCGTGCCGCCGACCATCGCCATCAGCGAGTTCACGGCGACGAGGCCGCTGATCTTGTCGAGCGTCTGCGCGCTCATCACGTTGAAGCCGAACCAGCCGACCGCGAGCACCCACGCACCGAGCGCGAGGAACGGGATGTTCGACGGCGGGTGCGCGGCGATCCGGCCGTCCTTCGCGTAACGGCCGTGGCGCGCGCCGAGCAGCAGCACGGCCGGCAGCGCGACCCAGCCGCCGAACGCGTGCACGACGACGGAGCCCGCGAAATCGTGGAACGGCGCGCCGAACGCGTGCGCGAGCCAGGCCTGCACGCCGAAGCGTTCGTTCCACGCGATCCCTTCGAAGAACGGATAGATGAAGCCGACGATGATCAGCGTCGCGACGAGCTGCGGATTGAACTTCGCGCGCTCGGCGATGCCGCCGGACACGATCGCGGGAATGGCCGCCGCGAAGGTCAGCAGGAAGAAGAAGCGCACGAGCGCGTAGCCGTTGTGCTGGGACAGCGTGCCGATGTCGTCGAAGAACTCGACGCCGTACGCGATCGTGTAGCCGATGAAGAAATACGCGAGCGTCGACACCGAGAAGTCGACCAGGATCTTCACGAGCGCGTTGACCTGGTTCTTCTTGCGGACCGTGCCGAGTTCGAGAAATGCAAAGCCCGCGTGCATCGCGAGCACCATGACGGCGCCGATCAACAGGAACAGTGAGTCGACGCCGGATTTCAGACCATCCATGCCGTGGCTTCCTTGCGCAAAAAACGGGCAAGGAATGCAAATATCGAGCCAACTTGGTGAGCCGCCGCATGGAGTTGGTGCCCGTGCGCCGCGTGGTGAGGCATTCCGATGGATCGTGCACGGGAAGAGGGCGTGACCGACGCGAGCCGAGCGCGATGCCTGATGCACGCACGTGGTGCGGCGCGTACGGAACTGGTGCGCGTGACGAGCCGGTTGATGCGGCGTGGTGCGCGATGGTGCGCGGCGGCGCACCAACCGGCGCGTTAGTGGCGCATTAGTGGCGCGTGAACAGCTGGGGCGGCCGGCGCAGCCGCAGCGCGCACGCCGACCAGTAGGCGGCAACGGTTGTCAGCCCGAGCGCGGCGAACGCGAGCGCCGCGAAGCCCGCGAGCGACTGGCCGTCGCCGTCGGGGCCGAGGATGCCTTGCGCGACGATCAGCGCGGCGGTCCAGAAGCCGATCACGGCCTGCGCGAGCAGGCGCGCGGTTGCGACGCGGCGCGGGCGTCCGGATTCGGCCAGGCGATGCGCCGACCGCGGGCGCAGACACAGGAACAGGGTGGCGGCGAGCAATGCGGCCAGGGCGATGAGCCAGTCGACGAGGAAATCCATGAGAAAAAGGGGGCACGTCCGAAGCGGGTTGAAGCGTGCCCACTTTAGAGTCCTCGCGTGTGCGATTGAATCAGACGAGTCCGAAATTGAAAGCCATTTTTAATGGCGGGACGTGATTGGCCCTGTTCAACAGGCGGTATCATCGACGTCGGTCCAACCACGAGGCCGCGCCACGCGCGGCCGGAGATTGCTGATGAAGATGAAGACTTCGCGGGCGCGTCGCGTGCCCGGGTCCGTACTGGCGGCCGTGGCCGCCGGTGCGTTGCTGTTGCTCGCGGGCTGCGAGAAGTCCGGTGCGCCGGTCACGCAACCCGATACGGCCGCGAGCGCGGCCGCCGATGCCGCGAACAATGCGGCCAAGGCGCTCGACCAGGTGGCGAGCACCGTCAACCAGCAGATCAACGCCGCAAAGGCCGGCATCGCGTCCGCGGCGTCGGCCGTGCCGCCGCTGTCCGCGAGCGGCCTCGCCTCCGCCGCGCAGGCGCAGATCGACGCGGCTGCTTCCGCGGTCGTCGCGCATGCGGCTTCCGAAGCCGGCGCGAAGATCGCCGAAGCCGGCAAGAAGCTGCAGCAGTGGAGCCAGCAGAATGCGTCGGGCGCCAAGCCCGCGAGCGGAGAGTGACGCGGGCTTGCTTGATCCACAAAATGTAATTATGATGGTTACACATGTCGCCGGCCGCAGGATGGGCCGGCGTCGTCAAGTGAGTGAGGAATGAATACCAGCAGCCGGTTCGCGTTTGCCGTCCACGTGCTTGCCTTGCTGTCGATGCAGGAAGGCGTGCCGCTGTCGTCCGACATCATCGCGGGCAGCGTGAACACGAATCCGGCGCTGATCCGCCGCTTGCTGTCGATGCTGGCGGCCGCCGGGTTGACCACGTCGCAGCTGGGCGCGGGCGGCGGTGCGCTGCTGGCGCGCGAGCCCGGCGCGATCACGCTGCTCGACGTATATCGGGCGGTCGACGATGCGCAGCTGTTCGCGCTGCACCGCGAGGCGCCGAATCCCGCGTGTCTCGTCGGGCGGCACATCCAGGGCGCGCTGACCGACTACATCGGCGACGCGCAGCGCGCGATGGAAGCCTCGCTTGCCACGCGCACGCTGGCCGACGTCACGGCCGACGTGCTGGATCTGGAGCAGCGCACGCAACATGAGGCGCGCGCCGGCGGGTAACCGGCGGCAGGGCAGGAAGCCGGACGGCGCGTTTGCGCGGCGACCGGCGCAACGGGGGCTTTGCCCCGTTTTTTTCGGTCTTATCTGTAATTGACTTTGTTACATATTTTGCTTACTGGAGAATCGACATGACGCAACGTACCCTGAATATCGCGCTGTTCGGCGCCACCGGCACGATCGGCTCGCGCATTGCCGCGGAAGCCGTGCGACGCGGCCATCGCGTGACCGCGCTGTCGCGCCATCCCGGCGCGGCCGGCGACGGCATCACCGCGAAGGCGGCCGATCTGTTCGACGCGGCCAGCATCGCGGCCGCGCTGCCGGGTCATGACGTCGTCGCGAGCGCATACGGCCCGAAGCAGGACGATGCGGCGAAGGTCGTCGCGGCCGCGAAAGCGCTGGTCGCCGGCACCCGCCAGGCGGGCCTGAAGCGGCTCGTGGTGGTGGGCGGCGCGGGTTCGCTCGAAATCGCACCGGGCAAGCAGCTGGTCGACAGCGAAGGCTTTCCTGAAGCGTACAAGGCGCAGGCGCTCGCACACCGCGATGCGCTCGGCTACCTGAAGACGGTCGACGACCTCGACTGGACGTTCTTCGCGCCGGCCGCGATGATCGCCCCGGGCGAGCGCACGGGCACGTTCCGCACGGGCGTCGGCAAGCTGATCGTGGATGCGCAGGGCAACAGCAGGATCTCGACGGAAGACTACGCGGTCGCGTTCGTCGATGCGCTAGAGCAAGGCAGCTTCGTGCGCGAGATCGCGACGGTCGCGTATTGAGCGGCGCGCCGGCCGGCGCGTGAGCATCGGGCCGGCCGCGACGTGCAGGAACGCCAGGCGATCCCACCTTGACGGGCGGGATCGCCTGTTTCGTCTGGAGCGGGCCGCGTGCCGGCGGACTCACCCGTCCCGCGCGTGTACCGGATCGGTATTTATACCGGTCGACGCGGCGAGGCGGTTTTCATATTGTTCCCCGTTGTGCAGGATGAATAGAATAAATTTCTATCTACGAGGGACTGGAGAAATGGACGCCATCGATCGCAAGCTGCTGGAGCTGTTGCAGGCGGATGCCACGCTGCCGATCGCGGAACTGGCACAGCGCGTGAACCTGTCGCAGACGCCGTGCTGGAAGCGCGTGCAGCGGCTCAAGGAAACCGGCGCGATTCGCGCGCAGGTCGCGCTGTGCGATCCGCGCAAGCTTGGGGTCGGCACGACCGTGTTCGTCGCGATTCGGACGAACCAGCACACCGAGGAATGGGCGCAGCGGTTCACGCAGGCCGTGCGCGACATGCCGGAAGTGGTCGAGGTGTACCGGATGAGCGGCGAGACCGACTATCTGTTGCGCGTCGTGGTGGCCGGCATCGACGATTACGACCGCGTCTACAAGCAGCTGATTCGTACGGTGCCGCTGTTCGACGTCAGCTCGTCGTTCGCGATGGAGCAGATCAAGTATTCGACCGCGCTGCCCGTGCGCGACCTTGCCGAGCCGGCGTAGCGCGGCAATGAAACGGCGCGGGCGTGCAGCGCGCCCGCGGGTTCAGCGGCCGCGCGCCAGTGCGCGTGCGCGCTCGTCGGCCAGTGCGTCGCGGCGCACGAAATCCGCGACGAACGGGCTGGCCGGATGGTGATGCAGTGCGTACGGCGTATCCCATTGCGCGAGCCGGCCATCCTTCATCACGCCGATCCGGTCGGCGATCGCGAAGGCTTCCGCCTGGTTGTGCGTGACGAGGATCGCGGTGTGGCCCGTGCGTTTCAGGATGTCGCGCAGCTCGAACGCGAGCCGCTCGCGCGTATCGACGTCGAGATTCGAGAACGGCTCGTCGAGCAGCAGCAGTTCCGGTGACGGCGCGAGCGCACGGGCGAGTGCGACGCGTTGCTGCTGGCCGCCCGACAACTCGTGCGGATAGGCGCTGCCGGAATCGGCGAGGCCGACGAGATCGAGCATTTCCGCGACACGCATGCGCCGTTCGGTCTTCTGCATGCGCCGCAAACCGAACGCGACGTTGTCGGCCGCGCTGAGGTGCGGAAACAGCGCGTAATCCTGGAACATCATGCCGATGCGGCGCCGCTCGGGCGGCACGTCGAGCGACGGCGCCGCAACGGGCGCGCCGTCCAGCACGATGCGCCCCATGCGCACCGGTTCGAAGCCGGCGATCGCGCGCAGCACGGTGGTCTTGCCGCAGCCCGACGCACCGAGCAGGCAGCCGATGTCGCCGCGCGGCAGCGCGAGGCTCAGGCCGTCGACCACCGTGCGGCGGCCGTGCGGCGTGTCGTAGGCGAGGCAGAGGTCATCGAGTTCGAGCAGGTTCACGGTGTCAGGCTCCGATCTTGTGGCGGGTGCGGGCGAGCAGGATCACGGGCACGAGCCCGGCCAGCACGATCGCGAGGGCGGCGACCGCGCCTTCCTCGTAGGTGCCGCGCGCCGCTTCGGCATACAGCCAGGTGGCGAGCGTGTCGAAGTTCAGCGGACGCAGCAGCAGCGTCGCCGGCAATTCCTTCATGGCGTCGACGAACACCAGCAGTGCACTCGTGGTGAGCGCGGGCCGCAGCAGCGGCAGGTGCACGCGGCGCAGCGTGCCGCCGACCGTTTCGCCGAGCGAGCGCGCCGCCTGTTCCAGCGACGGCGGGATGCGCGCGAGGCCGGCCTCGATGCTGCCGGCCGGGATCGCGAGAAAACGCACCGTGTAGGCGATCACGAGCGCGGCCGCCGAGCCCATCAGCAGCAGCCCGTCGCGGCCGAGTGCCGCGCCGAACAGCCGGTCGGCCGCTGCGAACGGGATCAGCAGGCCGATCGCGAGCACGGTGCCGGGCACCGCATAACCGAGGCTCGCGATTCTCGCGCACACGCGGGCCGGGCCCGCGTGTGCGCTGTCGCGTTGCGCGCGCGCGGCCCATGCGACGACGAGCCCGCACGCGAGTGTCGCGACGGTGGCGGCGGTGGCGATCGTCAGCGTGTTCGCGAGCCCCGTCATCAGTTGCGCGGACACGCCGCCGACGAGATGCAGCCGCTTGGCCGTCTCGACCGCGAGATACGCGGCCGGCGCGCCGAAGCCGAGCAGCACGGGCAGCCAGCCGAGCACGGCGGCGCCCCATGCGGCCGTGCCCGTCAGGCGGCGCGGCGCGATCGGCCGCATGCGCCGGCCATGCGCATAGCGCTGGCGGCGGCGCCCGTAGCGTTCGAGCACGATCATGCCCACGACGATCGCGAGCATCGCGAGCGCGATCTGTGCGGCGCCGGCAAGATCGGACCGCGTGATCCATGTCGTGTAGACGGATACCGTCAGCGTCTGCACGCCGAGGAATTCCGATGCGCCGATATCGTTCAGCGTTTCGAGCAGCGCGAGGCTCACGCCGACCGCGATCGCGGGCCGCGCGAGCGGCACGACGACGCGCCAGAACGTGGCGATGCGTCCCGCGCCGAGCGTGCGCGCGGCTTCGAGCAGGCTCGCGGACTGCGTGACGAACATCGCGCGCGTGCTCAGGTAAACATAGGGATACAGCACGAAGCCGAGTACGAAGATCGCGCCGGGCAGCGAGCGCAGGTCGGGCAGGCGGAACTGGCGCGGGCTGTCGAAGCCGAGCAGCCAGCGGACCGCGCCCTGTACGGGGCCGATCGGGTGCAGCAGGTCGAGATACGCGAACGCGACGATGTAGGTGGGAACCGCGAGCGGCAGCAGCAGTGCCCATGTGAGCACGCGGCGGCCGGGAAAGTCGTATGCGGTGACGAGCCACGCGCAGCCGGTTCCGACGATCGACACGATCGTGCCGACGCCCGCGAGCAGCAGCAGCGTATTGACGAGCGCCTGCGGCAGCACGAATTCGGCGAGATGCCGCCAGTGCGCGAGATCGGCGTCGAACGCGGCGGCCACGAGCACCGCGAGCGGCGCCGCGACCGCCGCGGCGATCGCCAGCGCCGCGAGCAGCCACAGGCTGCCCGCGCGCGGCAGCAGGCGCGGCCGGCACGCCACGCGGCGCGCGCCGGCGGTGGTTGCGTCAGTTGTCAAAACCGACCTTGTCGACGAGCTGGCTCGCCTGCTTGCGATGCTTCGCGATGTCCGCCAGCGGCAGCGGGTCGATCTTCAGCGTCCCGAAGCCGGCGATCACCGGATCGAGTTTCACGTTCGCGCGCACCGGGTATTCGTAGTTCGCCTGCGCATACAGCGCCTGCGCTTCCGGCGACACGAGGTATTCGAGCAGTTTCACTGCGTTGGCCTTGTGCGGCGCGTGCTTCGCGACCGTCGCGCCGCTGATGTTGACGTGCGTGCCGCCGCTCTTCGCGTTCGCGAACGTCGGCCGCACGACCTTGATCGCATCGCCCCACTTGCGTGCGTCGCTGCCGGGCTCCGCATTCTTCATGTGGCCGACGTAGTAAGCATTCGCGAGGCCGACGTCGCAGATGCCGCCGAGGATGTCGCGTGCGACGTCGCGGTCGCCGCCCGTCGCCTTGCGCGCGAGGTTCGCCTTCACGCCGCGCAGCCACTTCTCGGTCGCGGCTTCGCCGTCGTGCGCGATCATCGCCGCGACGAGCGCCGTGTTGTACGGATGCTGGCCCGAGCGGATGCAGACCTTGCCCTTCCATTTCGGATCGGCGAGATCCTCGTAGCGGAACGCATCGACCTTCAGGTCCTTCTCGACGTACAGCACGCGATCGCGCAGCGACAGCGCGTACCAGTCGCCGTTCGCGCCGCGCAGGTTCGCGGGAATCGCGTCGTCGAGCATCTTCGAGCGCACCGGCTGCGTGAGCCCGCCGTCGACGAGATCGAGCAGGTTGCCGACGTCGACCGTCATCAGCACATCGGCCGGCGACTGCGCGCCTTCCGCCTTCACGCGCTCGAGCAGGCCGTCCTTCACGAACACCGTATTGACCTTGACGCCGCTCTGCTTCGTGAACGCTTCGATGAGCGGCTGGATCAGCTTCGGTTCGCGGGTGGTGTACAGGCTGACTTCCTCGGCCGCGTGGGCCGGCGGCGCGAAGGCAGCGGCGGCAAGGGCGAGGGCGCCGGCGAGCGGCAGCAGGCGGGTGCGCGGATTCGACATGAAGACTCCGGAGGGGCAGGTGGACGAAGGGAGCGTTCCGGGGCGCGCCTGCCGCTCGAGCGACCCGGAATATTACAAAATGAAAGACTCGGGATTCTAGATCGAAATGGGAACCGTTATCAAATGAAAGATAACGACGAGCAGGCGGAGGACGGGAAAGGGGTGCGGAAACGGGGCGTCGCGGGACGGGCGCAAGCGCGTAGAATGCCCGCTTCGATGAATTTGACGGAGTCGCCCCGACCATGAACGATCAGCGCAAGAAGAACCCAGTCCGCAACGTGAGCATCCTGATCGTCGTGGCCGTGCTGCTCGTGATCGGGACGATCCTGTACAACGCGATTTCGCAGAAGCACGCGTACGACGAAGCCCATCCGGCCGAGGCCGCGAGCGCCGCGTCGCACTGACGTGCCGATGCGCGGCCCGGCGGGCCGCGCACGTGGCGTCGAGGTGAAGGGGACGAGTGCCCGGCTGTTGGCGCGGCGGATGCCGCGCGGAGCCGGGAACGAAGCGGGCGCCGGAACCGGCGCGCCGCGTACGCCGGTCAGCCGTGCGTCAACGTGACGCAGGTGCGAATTTCGGGCGGATCCGTGCGTAGAACACGACCGCGAGCAGCGCGAGCCACGCCGCGCCGACATACAGCGCGACACGCGTGTCCTCGAACCAGCCGAGCATCACGATCACGAAGCCCATGAACGCGATCGTCAGCGCCGGCGCGACCGGCCACAACGGCACCTTGAACTTCAGCGCCGCGACTTCGGCGCTCGACAGCCGGCGGCGCATCGCGACCTGCGACAGCAGGATCATCAGCCAGACCCACACGGTCGCGAACGTCGCGATTGCCGCGACCATCAGGAACACGTCCTTCGGCATCAGGTAGTTGAGCAGCACGCCGGCGAGCAGCGCGACCGCCATCACGAGCACCGTGACCCACGGCACGCCGTGCCGCGAGGTCGTCATCAGCACGCGCGGTGCCTGGCCCTGGCGCGCCATCCCGAACATCATCCGGCCCGCGCCGAAGATGTCGCTGTTGATCGCGGAGATCGCCGCGCTGATCACGACCAGGTTGAGGATCGTCGCGGCCGACTTCACGCCGAGCGCGGAGAAGATCTGCACGAACGGGCTGCCGTCGCTGCCGACACCCGTCCACGGGCTGATCGACATCAGCACGACCATCGTCAGCACGTAGAACAGCAGGATGCGCGCGGGCACCGCATTGATCGCGCGCGGAATCACGCGCTCCGGATCCTTGGCTTCGCCGGCGCTCATCCCGATCACCTCGATCCCGCCGTACGCGAAGATCACGACCGACAGCGACGCGATCAGCCCGCCGACGCCGTTCGGGAGGAAGCCGCCATGGTTCCACAGGTTCGCGAACGTCGGCACGTCGGCCGAATGGCCGAAGTGCATGCCGGTCAGCAGGATCGCCACGCCGCCGCCGATCATCGCGACGATCGCGCCGACCTTGATGATCGACAGCCAGAACTCGAGTTCGCCGAACACCTTCACGTGGCACAGGTTCAGCCCGCAGATGATCGCGACGACGCCGAGCACCCAGATCCATTGCGGGACATCCGGAAACCAGAAGCCCATGTAGATGCCGAACGCGGTGATGTCGGCGATCGCGACGATCACCATTTCGAGCGTGTAGGTCCAGCCGGTGACGAAGCCGGCAAACGGGCCGAGGTTCTCGGTCGCATAGTGGCCGAACGAGCCGGCGACGGGTTCGCGCACGGCCATCTCGCCGAGCGCGCGCATCACCATGTAGACGGCCGCGCCGCCCAGGATGTACGCCAGGATCACGGCCGGGCCCGCGAGCTGGATCGCGGACGCCGAACCGTAGAACAGGCCCGTGCCGATCGCCGAACCCAGCGCGAGAAAGCGGATGTGCCGCGCGCTCAGGTGGCGCTGCAAGTTTTTCATCGTGTCTCCGATATCGTTATGCGACGGACCGGGCGAGCGGGGCCGGTCCGATTGCGTCAAGTTGTCTATACAACTTGAATGTGAACGAATGATAACAAGCCGGGCCGGATGACCGGAATCGGGTATTCCCTGACTGGCGCGACGGGCGCAACAGGGGGCATGGCGGTCGCGCATGGAAGGCGCGGGCCGCCTGGAACGCTCGGGTCATGCTTCGGGGATCGCTGAATCGGGGAGCGCCGGTGGCCGATCCGCGGCATGCGCGGGCCGGCCACCGGCGGGGTAAAGCCGCGGTCAGGCGGGCAGGCGGATCACGCTCGCATCCTTGCGGATCAGCAGCGACGACGCGAGCATCTGCTTGCACTGATGTGCGAGTACCTTCAGGTCGTGCGTGAGCTCGGCACCCACCGCATCGGATTTCTCCGCGGACACGACCATCGCGTCGAGGTCGCGCGTGATCTGCTTCGACGCGTCGAGCTGATCGGCGGGCGGCGGCTCGCCGGCCTCGGCCTTCTCGAGATTGTCGAGCACGGCGGCGAGGCCGCGGTGCAGCGCATCGTCGTGAAGGATGTTGCCGTCGGCTGCGCAGGCCGTGCGGATCAGCGGCGCGGCGGCCGTGATCTGCGCGCCGAGCACGTGGGTCTGCACGAGCAGGTCGTTCAGTTCCGGCACGAAGCGCTGGTGCGCCTTCGGTTCGATCATCATCCGCTGGAACGCCTGCCCGAGATTCGCGAACGCGATGTGCACGTCCTTGCGCGCGAGGCGGTAGCGGTAGTCGTCGTCGAGGGTCGTGGCCGGCGCCTCGATGGCCGCGGCGACCACCGGCACGACGGCCGCGCCGTCGGCGGCCGGCACGGGCGGCGGCGACACGCCGCGCCCGGCCCGCCACACGGCCTCGAAATACTTGCGGGTCGCGGTGAGCATGTCGGCCACCTGCTTGCCCATCAGCCGGTATTCCCAGTACGGGAACAGCCGGCTCGCGGCGATCGCGATCATGCAGCCGACCACGGTGTCGATCGCACGCTCGCCGATGATCCGCATGCTGCCCGGCGCGAGCAGGTGGAACATCAGGAGCACGTACGACGACGTGAACACAACGCTCGCCGCGTAGTTGAACAGCAGCAGGCTGTAGCTCATCACCATCGACCCGAACATGATCGCGATCAGCAGGTGCGGCTCCTTCACCGTATAGATCAGCGCGATGCTCGCTGCGCAGCCGATCAGCGTGCCGATGATCCGCTGCGCGTTGCGCTGCTTGGTGAGCGAGTAGCCGGGTTTCAGGATGATGATGGTCGTCATCACGATCCAGTACGCGTTCGTGAGCGGCAGCAGCCGGCCGAGCCAGAACCCGACCGCCACCGCGATCGTCACGCGCAGCGCGTGGCGGAAGCTCGGGGAACGCATGTTCAGGTTCGAGAAGATCAGGAGCGGCGACATCCGGCGGCGCTGCAGGAAGCGCGTGAGCGCCTTGTCGATCTTCAGTTCGGTTTGCTGCGGATCGGCGTGGCCCGACAGGTTGCGGCGCATCCGGTCGATCAGGCGCGTCGCGCTCCAGATGCGCCGGAACGTGGCGAGCACGGCCGCATACGCCTCCGCGTTGGTGGCCGGGAAGTTCTTCTTGCGCATCAGCTCGATCTCGTACTCGATCGCACGCAGCTCGGCCTTCACGCTGATCCGCGAATGCGGGGCGCGGTTTTCGAGCACCGCGAGGCCGATCTCCTCGAGATCGGCGGCCGCCTTGCCGATCAGGTCGCGATAGAAGATGATCAGGTCCGAGCCGCCGAACGTGTTGCGCACCAGCGGGTAATCGGTGTGCGCGCCGACGAACAGCTCGTGCAGGTCGACGCTGTTGATGAACAGGTTGTACATCGTCGTGCGGCCGGGATCGAGCTTGCCGCGGCGCAGCTTCGGCAGGTTGCGCAGCACGATGTCGCGCGCGGTTTCCTGGGTTTCGACCGCCGTGATCTGCTTGGCGACGAGATTGCGGTAGCACTCGTCGAGATCGGCATCGAGGTCGTAGAACTGCGCGCGCGCGAGCAGGTAGTCGGCGCAGGCGAACAGGCTCTCGGCCAGCGCCTGCTGCTCGATCCGGCGCGCCTGCCATCGCGACACGAGCGTGGCCCAGTACGTGTACCAGAGGCCGCCCGCGAGAATCCAGCCGGCGTTGATGAACGCCTGCAGCGGCGTGAACTTCTCCTCGAGCGTCATCACCATCATGAACAGCGTCGCGAAGCTGATCTGCGGCCAGCGGTTGCCGTAGACGACGATCAGCGACAGCACGAAGGTGAGCGGCACGATGGTGAGCCACAGCACGAAGATGTTCGGTGTGGCAAGGCCGGTCGCGAGCGCGGCCAGAAAGCCGATCACGCTGCACGCGAGCATTTCGTTGTGCTTGTACTTGAGCGGGCCCGGCATATCGACGACGCAGGCGCCGAGCGCGCCGGTCGAGATCGTGAAGCCGAGGTCGCGGTTGTGAAACACGATCAGGCACAGCACGGCCGGCAGCGAAACGCCGACCGCGATCCGCAGGCCGCCGAAAAAGTACTGGCTGTAGAAAAACTTTCTGATTTCGACCGAATAGCGCATCGATGGACTGAATGGCAGACGAAGACGCCCGGGGCGGCGTATTGACTGGCGACGAGTCTATCGTATTTCGCGGTCCGCAAAACCTGGCTTTCCGGCCGAGGTTCGCGGAGGCGGTCCATTTGCTATCCTTGGTGATCCTGTTCGCCCGGCCCTGCCCGCGCGAGGTTCCGACGCCTGCTTCATGCTCCATCTCTACTATTCGAACCGTCACGAAACGCTGGCCGACGCGCTGCTCGAGGATCTGGCCGCGTTCCCGGCCCGCAACGGCCCGTGGGCGCCGCAACAGGTCATCGTGCCGAGCGCGGCGCTGCGCCGTCGCCTCGAGCTCGACATCGCCGCGCGCAACGGCGTATGCGCGAACGTCGAGTTCACGTATCTCGCGCAGTGGCTGTGGGCGCAGATCGGCCGCGTGCTGACGGTGCCCGCGCGTTCGCCGTTCGCACCCGACCGCCTCGTGTGGCGCTGCTACCGGCTGTTCGCGCAGGCATCCGACGGTGCGCCGTGGCTCGCGTCGCCGCGGCTGGCCGCGTATCTGTCCGCGTCCGACGATGCGATGCGCTACGAGCTTGCCCATCGCGTCGCGGCCGTGCTCGACCATTACCTGACCTATCGTCCCGAGTGGCTCGCCGCGTGGCAGGCCGGCGAGTCCGTGCTCGCGGGCGACGGCGCGCCGCGCGGGATCAGCGACGCCGCGCGCGACGACGAGCGCTGGCAGGCCGCGCTGTGGCGCGCGCTGCTCGCCGAGCTGAGCGACAGCGGCACGCCGCCGGCGCACCGTTTCCTCGTCGAGGCGCGCCATCTCGATCCCGAAACCGTCGCGCGCGCACGCACGCACTGGCCGGAATCGGTCAGCGTGTTCGCGCTGCCGACGATGCCGCCGCTGCACGTCGCATTGCTGCGCGAGCTGTCGCGCTGGATCGACGTGCGCGTCTATGCGCTGAACCCGTGCCGCGAATTCTGGTTCGACATCGTGACCGCCGCGCATGCCGAGGCGCTCGACGCGGCAGGGCGCCTCGACTACCAGGAGGTCGGCCATCCGCTGCTCGCCGAATGGGGCAGGCAGACCCAGGCGCAGCTGCACATGCTGCACGAACTGACTGAAAGCGCCGCGTCGGGCGACGCGTCGCGTTTCATCGAGAATCCCGCGCCGACGTGGCTCGCGCGTGTGCAGAACGCGATCCTCGAACTGCGGCCCGAGGCCGAAGCCGGCGATGCCCCGGCCGAGCGCGGCATCGAGGTGCACGTGTGCCACAGCCTCGCGCGCCAGCTCGAGGTGCTGCACGACCGGCTGCTCGCGTGGTTCGACGCCGACGCGAGCCTGCAGCCGTCCGACGTGCTCGTCGCGGTCGCCGATCTCGCGGCGGCCGGGCCGTTGATCGACGCCGTGTTCGGCACGGCCGGCAGCGGCGGTGCACGCGTGCCTTACCGGATCACCGGCCTGCCGCCTTCGCAGGCGAACCCGGTCGCGCGCGTGCTGCTCGACTGGCTCGCGTTGCCGGAGCGGCAGGTCGGTGCGCCCGAGCTGGTCGAATGGCTGCGCGTCGACGCGGTGTCGGCACGCTACGGCATCGACGCGACGGCGCTCGAGACGGTGCAGACCTGGCTCGCGGCCGCCGGTGCGCGGCGCGGGCTGTCGCCGCTCGCGAGCGACGATGCGGCCGTGCCGTCGCCGCGTCATACGTTCTCCGATGCGCTCGCGCGGCTCTTTCTCGGTTATGCGATGCCGGAAGGCGCGGCGCCGGTCGGCGCGTGGCTGCCGATCGAAGCGGCCACCGGCAGCGAGGCCGAACTGCTCGGCCGGCTCGCACGCTTCACCGACGACCTCGACGGCTTCGCTCGGCGGCTGGCCGAATCGCATACGCCGCACGGCTGGAGCGAACTGTTCGCCGACACGCTCGCGCGTTTCTTCGATTCGGGCGCCGCGTATGCGGATGCGCTCGCGGGCGTGCGCGACGCGCTCGACGCGATGCTGGCCGCGATGACGGAGGGGGCGCCCGACGAAGCGCTGCCGGCGGCCGTCGTCCGGGCCGGGCTGGCCGCCGCGCTCGACGACCCGGCACGCGGCGGGGTGCCGTGGGGCGGCGTCACGTTCTCGTCGCTGACGAGCCTGCGCGGGCTGCCGTATCGCGTCGTCTGCCTGCTCGGGATGGACGATGGCGTGCTGCCGAGCCTCGCGCGCGCGGACGAATTCGACCTGATGGCCGTGTTGCCGAAGCTCGGCGATCGCCAGCGCCGCGACGACGAGCGCAACCTGTTTCTCGACCTGCTGCTCGCCGCACGCGACCGGTTGCTGATCGCGTACACGGGCCGCAGCATTCGCGACAACGCGCCGTTGCCGCCCGCGGCACTCGTCGACGAATTGCTCGACCATCTCGCGCTCGTCACGGCAGGCCCCGACGCCGCGCCGGACGCGGTCGATGCCGCGCGGCGCGCGTTCATCGTCGAGCATCCGCTGCAACCGTTCGCGGCCGCGTATTTCCAGCCCGGCAGCGCGCTTGTTTCCTATGACGCCGAGCGGGCGACGCTCGCGTCGCTGCTCGCCGCCGAAGCGTCGCGCGACGGCCTGCGCGAATTGCCGTTCTTCGCGCAGCCGCTGCCGGCCGAACCGGTCGAGCCTGTCGCATTCAGCGAATTCGAACGCTTCTGGCGCCATCCGGCGCGTGCGTTGCTGCGCGGCCGGCTCGGCATCGTGCTTGCCGACGCGCAGGCCGAACTGCTCGATACGGAACCGTTCGCGCTCGACTTCGCCGGCAGCGATGCGCTCGCCGAGCGCGTGCTGCCGCTGCTGATCGAATCGGACGAGGGCGGCGTGCACGATCATGCGCTGCGCATCGCGGACGCGAGCCCCGAACTGCCGGGCGGCGCGACAGGCGCCGTGTGGCGCGACCAGGCACTCGGCTCGATGACGCAGCTGGCGTCGAACGTGCGTCGTGCGCTGGCCGACGGGATGGAGCGGCGGTCGTTCTCGCTCGCCGTCGTGCCCGCGTGGCCCGATACCGAGCAGGCGCTGTTCGGCGCGCACGACGCGCTGCTGTCGGGCGACGCGGTGAGCGCGCCGCTTGAACTGCACGGCACGCTGAACCGGCTGACGCAGGCCGGGCAGATCATCTACCGTTATGCGAGGCCGAGTGCGCGCGACTACCTGTCCGCGTGGCTTGCGCATCTCGTCTACTGCTCGATCGAGCCCGGCGGCCCGCGCCGCACGCTGTGGTTCGGCAGCGGCGGCGCGTTCGAGCTGACGCCTGTCGCGGCGCCGCTCGAGCAGCTCGCACCGCTTGCCGCGCTGTTTCGCGCGGGGCGGCGCATGCCGCTGCGGTTTTTCCCGCGCAGCGCATGGGCGCGGGTGTCCGACGGCGAGGCCAAGGCCGCGAGTGTCTGGATCAACGAACGGGTCGTGAGCGAAGCCGACGATCCGGCCATCGCGATCGCATGGCGCGGCGCGCATGCGTCGCTCGACGAGCCGTTCGCCACGCTCGCGCGGCTCGTGTTCGATCCGCTCGTCGAGCATCTGAAGGAGGTTGCATGAGCGCCGTGTCGCAGCCGCAGCAGGCGCTCGAACTCGACGTGTTCGCGTGTCCGCTCGATGGCGTCAACCAGATCGAGGCATCGGCCGGCACCGGCAAGACCTGGAACATCTGCGCGCTCTATGTGCGCCTGCTGCTGGAAAAGGATCTCGGCGCGGACGAAATCCTCGTCGTGACCTTCACGAAAGCGGCGACCGCGGAGCTGCACGAGCGGATTCGCGGCCGGCTCGCGCAGCTTGCGCATGCGCTCGACACGGGGGACGACGGCGGCGATCGGTTCATCGAGCGCCTGCTCGAGACGACGCTCGGCGAAGGTGGCGAGCTCGATCCCGAAACGGCCGCGAAACGGATCCGGCGTGCGCTGCGCGCGTTTGACCAGGCGGCCATCCATACGATCCACGCGTTCTGCCAGCGCGCGCTGCAGGAAGCGCCGTTCGCGGCCGCGATGCCGTTCGCGTTCGACATGGAGGCCGACGATGCGTCGCTGCGCTTCGAACTCGCGGCGGATTTCTGGCGCACGCGCGTCGAACCGGCGGCCGCACGCTGGCCGGGTTTCGCGACCTGGCTCGTCGAATCGGGCGCCGGGCCGGCCGCGCTCGACGCGCAGCTCGCGCGCCGGCTGAAGAAGCCGCTCGCCGCGCTGCGCTGGGACGGCGTGACCGAGCCCGACGAATCGGCCGAGGCCGCCGCGGCCGAATGCTTCGCGGAGGCCGGGCGGATATGGGCGGCCGAGCGCGAAGCGATCGATGCGTTGCTGCGCGCCGCGCAGCCCGCGCTCAACCAGCGTTCGCACAAACCCGAAGCAGTTGCCGATGCGCTCGCCGCATGGGCCGCGCATTTCGCGCAGGGCGACGCGACGGCTGCGCTGCCGAAGGCCGCGCTGAAGCTCACGCGCACCGCGCTCGTGAAGGCGACGAAAAAAGGCGGCGCGACGCCCGAACACGCGTTCTTCGACGTGGCGGACGCGCTCGAGGCGGCCGTGGCGGCGGCTGAAGCCGCGCAACGCGCGCGCTGGCTCGCGCTGATCGCCGAATGGCTCGACATGGCGCCGGGCGAGCTGGCCGAGCGCAAGCGCACGCGGCGCATCGTGTCGTTCGACGATCTGCTGGCGAACCTGTACCACGCGCTGCATGCGCATCCGTGGCTCGCCGAGACGCTGCGCGCGCGCTATCCGGCCGCGCTGATCGACGAGTTCCAGGATACCGACCCGCTGCAGTTCGCGATCTTCGACCGGATCTTCGCGCCGGGCGGCCCGCTATTCCTCGTCGGCGATCCGAAGCAGGCGATCTACAGCTTCCGCGCGGCCGATCTGCATACCTATCTGGCGGCGCGCGCGCGGGCGAGCGCGTGCTACACGCTCGCGGTCAACCAGCGCTCGACGCCCGCGATCGTCGATGCGTGCAACCGCTTCTTCATGTCGAATCCGCGCGCGTTCGTGCTGGACGGGCTCGACTATTACGCGGTGCGTGCCGGCACGCGCGTGCGCGCGCCGTTCGTCGACGAAACCGATCCGGGCCCGGCAGGCGACTTCCGGGTGTGGGCGTTGCCTGGCGGTGAAGGCACGTTGCTCAAGCGTGATGCGCAGGCACAGGCCGCGCAGGCCTGTGCCGCCGAGATTGCCCGGCTGATGCGGGGCGCGCGCGTAGGGCGCGTGCGGCTCGGCGAGTCGCCGCTGTCGCCGGGCGATATCGCAGTGCTCGTGCAGACGCACCGGCAGGGCAGTCTCGTGAAGCGCGTGCTGGCCACGTGGGGCATCGGCAGCGTGGAACTGGCGCAGGCCTCGGTGTTCTCGACCGGCGACGCGGAGCAGCTTGAACGCGTGCTGGCGGCGATCGATGCGCCGGGCGACCTGCGACGGCTGCGCGCGGCGCTCGCAGCCGACTGGTTCGGCCTCGATGCCGGCGCACTGTGGCGGATGGAGCAGGGCGACGGTGATGCATCACACGAAGCGTCCGCGGCCGACAGTGCCGACGCGATGAGCTGGGTCGAGCGCTTCTCGCGGTACCGGCTGCTGTGGCGCGAACGCGGTTTCGCGGTGATGTGGCGCACGTTCACGCGCGAATTGCGGATCGCCGAGCGGCTGATGGCCGGCGCGGACGGCGAGCGTCGCGTGACCGACATCAACCATCTGGCCGAACTGACGCAGGCACGCGCGTCCGCGCAGCCGGGCATCGCGCCGACGCTGCGCTGGCTTGCCGCGCAACGGCTCGACGGCGGCGGCGAGGAAGCGCAGTTGCGGCTCGAATCCGATCGCAACCTCGTGCAGATCGTCACCGTGCACAAGTCGAAAGGCCTCGAATACGCGATCGTGTTCTGTCCGTTCCTGAACGACGGCGGGTTGCGCGAGCCGCCCGCGTCCGCGTTGCCCGATGCGCGCGAATACCACGACGATGCGGGCGACGCGGTGCTGCATTACGGGTGCGACGACGAGGCGGCCGCGCATGCGGCGCAGCAAGCGCTGCGCGAGCAGGCCGCGGAGCGCGCGCGGCTCGTCTACGTGGCGCTCACGCGTGCGGTCTATCGCTGCTACGTCGTCGCCGGGCCGTACCTGTCGTCGCGCTCGACGCGCGAGGCGCGACGCAGCGTGCTCAACTGGCTCGTCGCCGGCGCCGGCCAGTCGTTCGATGCATGGCTCGACGAGCCGCCCGACGAAGCCGCGCTCGATACGGCGTGGCACGCGCTCGCGGGCGGCCCCGTAAGCGTCGCGCCGCTGCCGGCGCCTGCGCGCCCCGAGCGTCTGGCGGCCGGGCACGACGCGTCGCAGACGCTCGCGGCGCGCCATGCGACGCGCGTGCTGCGCGATGCCTGGCGGATGGCCAGCTTCAGTTCGCTGACCGCGTCGATGGCGCGCGAGGAGGCGGGCGTCGCGGCCGTGCCGGATGACGAACTGCGGCCCGACCACGATGCGCTCGCCGCGGTCGCGCCGGATGCCGAGTGGCTGTCGGCCGATACGGTTGCGCCCGAACCGCCGGACGACGACATCCTCGTGTTCCCGCGCGGCGCGGCGGCCGGCGAGTGCCTGCACCGCCTGTTCGAGCTTAGCCGGTTCACCGAGCCCGAGTCGTGGCCGAAGGCCGCGCTCGGTGCGCTGCACGACCGGCCGGTCGAGGCCGGGCCCGAACTCGCGACACGTCTGCCGGCGATGATGGTGCAACTGGTCGATGACGTCGTGCACACCGAGCTCGTGCCGGGCATGCGGCTCGTCGATCTCGATCCCGCGAAGCGGCTCGACGAAATGGGGTTCCTGTTCCCGGCGCCGTCGCTCGACCTGATGGCGCTACGCCGCCTGCTGGTCGCGCACGGCTACCCGGACGTTGCACTGGAGGCGGGCATGCTCGCCGGTTTCATCAAGGGTTTCATCGACATGATCGTCGAACACGACGGCCGCTTCTGGATCGTCGACTGGAAGTCGAACCATCTCGGCACGACGCCGGACGCCTATGGCCCGCGCGCGCTCGACGTCGCGATGGCCGACCACGCATATCACCTGCAGGCGCTGCTCTATACGGTCGCGCTGCATCGCTACCTGCGCGGGCGGTTGCCCGATTACGACTACGACACGCATGTCGCGGGCTACCTGTACCTGTTCGTGCGGGGTGTACGGCCCGGCTGGCGCAGCGGCGGCGAGCCGGCCGGCGTGCATGCGCGGCGGCCCGCGCGCGCGCTTGTCGACGCACTCGACCGGGTGATGGAAGGGGGCCGCGCATGAACGCGCAGGACGATACGCTCGAATTCACCGGCGGCCTCGTCGCGCGGCTGCCCGAGCCCGCCGATTTCGGCATCGCGCTCGCGGAAGGTTTCGCGCGGCGGATCGGCGATCTCGCTCGCCGCGCCGGCGCGCCGGCCGCGGCCGCGCGCTGGGCGGCGCGCGCCGCGTTCGCGACGAGTCGTGCGACGGCAGGCGGCCACGTGTGCGTTGCGCTCGGCGCGCTCGCGCAACGCTACGAAACACCGCTCGACGAGGTTCGCGCGGCGCTCGCCGCGAGCGGCGTGGTCGCGTTCGGCACGCTCGCGCGTGGCGACGAGCGGCCGCTGATCGTCGACCGCCACGACCACCTGTACCTGTCGCGCTATTTCGACTACGAACGGCGGCTCGCCGATGCGCTCGTCGCGCAGGCCGGTGCGACCGTGCCGGACGAAGGTCTCGCGCCCGACCGGCTGCGCGACAGTCTCGCGCGTTACTTCGGGCCGTCGAACGGCGAAGTCGACTGGCAGCGCGTCGCGGCGATCGTCGCGCTGACCGGCCGCGTGACGATCGTCAGCGGTGGCCCGGGCACGGGCAAGACGACGACCGTCGTCGGTGTGCTGGCCTGTCTGCTCGATGCGCATCCGGGGCTGCGCGTCGCGCTGGCCGCGCCGACCGGCAAGGCCGCGCAGCGGATGCAGGAGGCACTGCATGCGCGGGCCGGCGACCTGCCGCCCGAACTCGCGGCGCGCCTGCCCGATACGTCGTACACGCTGCACCGGCTGCTGGGCGGCGGCGGGGCGGCCGGTTTCCGGCATCATCGCGACAATCCGCTGCCGTACGACCTGATCGTCGTCGACGAGGCATCGATGATCGACGTCGCGCTCGCCGCGCATCTGCTCGATGCGCTCGCGCCGGGCGCGCGGCTCGTGCTGCTCGGCGACAAGGATCAACTGGCCGCGGTCGAGGCGGGTGCCGTATTCGCGGAGCTGAGCGCGCGACCCGCGTTTACCGCCGCGGCGCGCACGCGCATCGCGCAGGCGCTCGGCATCGACGAGGCGGCATTCGTCGCGGCGTTGCCGGTGCAGGACGAGGCCGCGACCGTGGTCGCAGCCGTTCCCGCCGGGCATCCGGTTTCCGCCGCGGCCCGCGCCCCGGCGCCGCCATCGGCCACCACACGCAAGCCGGCGTCGCGACGGAAGGCCGATGCGCGACAGGCATCGCTCTTCGACGACGAACCGCAGGATGACGAAGTTTCGTCGTCCAACGTCGCGCCGCCGCCGGCCGAAACCGGTGAAACTGGCGACGCAGGCGAGGCCTCCGCATGGATCGAGGTCGACGAACTGGCGTGGCTCGACGCCGTCGAGCTGCCGCCGTTCGACGCCGGCGACGTGGCGCTTGCGTCGGTCACGTCGAACCCGCCGGGCGAACCCGCCGCCGCGTCCGCCGCGCCCACGCCCGCACCGGCACCGCTCGCCGACTGCGTCGTCTGGCTCGAACGCAACTACCGCTTCGGTCTCGATTCGCCGATCGGGCGGCTGTCGCTCGCGATCCGCAGCGGCGACGTGCAGGCCGCGCTCGACGCGCTGCCCGCCGACGATTCGGCGGCTGCGTCGTTCCATGACGATGCGGGCGAGTCGCTCGCGACGTCGACGCTCGAGCGGCTTGCGCGGCGGTTCGGTGCTTACCTCGACGCGTTGCGCGACGCGCTGGCCGCGCCGGTGCCCGATCCGCTGCCGCTGTTCGACGCGCTCAACCGGTTCCGGATCCTGTGCGCGACCCGCAGCGGCTTGCGCGGCGCGGAGCACGTCAATGCGCTCGTGGCCGCGCACGTGCGCCACGCGGCGCGCGTGCCGCTGGCGGTCGGCGCGCACTGGTTCACGGGGCGGCCGATCATGGTGACGCGCAACGACTACGCGCTCGGGCTGTTCAACGGCGATATCGGCATTGCGCTGCCCGACGCGCACGGCGTGCTGCGCGTGTGGTTCCGGCGTGCGGACGGCACCGCGCGCGCGGTGTCGCCGGCCGCGCTGCCGCCGCATGAAACCGCGTTCGCGCTGACGGTCCACAAATCGCAGGGCTCGGAATTCGACGAAGCCGCGCTCGTGCTGCCGGCATCGTTCGGCCGCGTGCTCACGCGCGAACTCGTCTATACGGCCGTCACGCGTGCCCGCACGCGCGTGCAGGTGATCGGGCCGCGGCGCGTGCTGGCGCAGGCGGTCGCGACGCGCACGCAGCGCGATTCGGGGCTCGCGGCACGCGTCGACGAGGCGCTGGCACGGCGCCGCATGGAGGCGTCGCGATGATGATCCGCTATACGCTCGATCCGGCCGAGGTCGAATGGACGGCCGTGCGCGCGCAAGGCGCCGGCGGGCAGAACGTGAACAAGGTGTCGAGCGCGATCCACCTGCGCTTCGACATCCGTGCGTCGTCGTTGCCGCCTGTCATCAAGGAGCGGCTTCTCGCGCTGTCCGACCAGCGCATCACGCGCGACGGCATCGTCGTGATCAAGTCGCAGGAATACCGCACCCAGGAGAAAAACCGCGAGGCCGCGCTGGCGCGCCTCGATGCATTGATCGCCGGCGTTGCGTTCACGCCGCGCGCACGGGTCGCCACGCGGCCGACGCGCGCGTCGAAGGAGCGGCGGCTCGAGCACAAGTCGCGCCGCAGCGCGGTGAAGTCGGGAAGAGGGAAGGTGATCGACTGACGAATGGTCGGGCGGACGAGCCACGGGTGCGGCAGCCGGGCGCTCGCACCCGCGCCGGTTACCGCATCACGGTGCCGGCGCTGTCGAGTACGAAGTCGACGCAGAACACGACGAGCCGGCTCTGCGCGCGGATCGCGACGGCGGCCGTATAGCAGTCGCGGCCTTCCGTCAGCGAGAAATGCGGGCCCATCAGCGCGACGCGTCCGGGCGCGGCGATCGCGCGCTGGAAATACGGGCGCCGCGACCAGTTGCTGTGGGTCTCCGGAAAGAGCGGTGCGAGGCGGGTGACGCCGGCCTGGCCGTCGTCGGCGGGCGCGCCGATCGACGGCAGGAACTGCTCGCCGGTTTCGTCGGTGACGAACACGCGGCGGGCGGCCGGCACCGCGAACACGCGATGCGCGGCGTCCTGCAGGTTGCCGCTCGCGGAAAACGCGGCCGCGCCGGTCAGCACGAGCCGCTCGATCGCGTCGAAGCCCGGCTGCTCGGCGACGACCGGCGTGTGCCGGCGGGCGATGAAGCGCTGCCACGCGGCGTCGAGCATCGCGGGTGCTGCCGCGCTGGCATGGGCGATCGATGCGTCGGGCTGGCCGAACTGGAAACCCTGCACGAAATCGATGTCGGCTTCCATCAGCGCCTGCAGCGAATCGTCGTTCTCGACGCCCTCGGCGAGCACCATCGCGCCGGCCTGGTGCAGCATCGACACGAGGTGATGCATGATGCGGCGATCGTCGGCCGAACCGGTCGAACGTTCGACGAGCGAGCGATCGAGCTTGACGATGTCGGGGCGCGCGCGCCACACGCGGTCGAAGTTCGAGAATCCGGTGCCGAAATCGTCGATCGCGATCAGGAAGTCGCGATGCTGGATCATGTCGATCGTGCGGGCGAGCGCAGCTTCGTCGCGCGACGGCTGTTCGACGACCTCCAGCACGATGCGGTTCGGCGGCAGCGCGAAATGCCGGCACAGCGCCTCGACGAATTCGCGCTGCACGAGGCCCGAGTCGAGCACGCGCGGCGTGACGTTCAGGAACAGCCAGCCGTCGCCGATGCCCTGCGCGACGAAGTTGGCCGTATGCAGGCAGCGCGCGAGCCGGTCGAGCAGCAGCGCGTCGGCGTCGGCGCGCGTCTTGTCGAATAGCGCGGCGGGCGAGATCAGTGCGCCGTTCGCGTCGACGACGCGCAGCAGCGCCTCGTAACCGACGACCCGCTTGTGCGTGATCGACAGCACGGGCTGGAACACGCTGCGCAGCGTCGTGGTGCGATAGGTGGCGACCCAGCCGCCGGGCGTCGGCGTGAGACGGTCGAGCAGGGAGTCGAGCGAGAGGTCGCGGGCGGGCTTCATGTCAACGGAGCCCGGGGGCGAGCGGCGGGGCGGTAGCGCGCCGCCGCGCTGAAGCGGTCGCACGCGCCGGCGGACGCGAAAGGACGTGAGACATCGAGGCCGCCTTCTGCGGGTAAGTGTTCGGAGTGTAACGGGAATGGGGCCGCTCGCGTATCAGGGAAACTCCAGACGCACGCGGGTATGCGGCTGCGGCCGGCGCCGCCCGCATGCGTGCCGCGCATGACCGCCGCGGCGCGAAGGGCGCCGCCGCCGCACATGACAACCCGGCGGCATGGTGAGCATGGTGCGCACGATGAGGCGAGGCGGGCAATCCCGGCGGCCGGCAGGGCCGCGAGCGCATGTCGCCGTCAGACGAATGCCGGCGGCGCTGCGTCACCCTCCACGGCGACGCGGAGAACAGCCGGCACCCGGTCGGAAGGCATCACGGCCCGGCCGATGGCGATACGTGCACCCGAATGAATCGTCAGGTCGCTTCGCCGCTGCGCGGCCGGATTCCGGGAATCCGCTTGATCACGCCGGTCGCGAGCGCGGTGCCGACGAGCACGATCGCGCAGCCTTCGATCATCACGGCCGACACGTGTTCGCCGAGGAACAGCGCGCCCCACAGCAGGCCGAACACCGGAATCACGAACGTCACGGTGATGGCGCGGGCGGGGCCGACATGCGCGATCAGGTAGAAGTAGATGAAATACGCGATGCCCGTGCAGGCGACGCCGAGCGCGAGCACCGAGCCCCACGCGTGCGCGCTGACCGGCGCGGCCGGCCAGGTGGCGATCGCGAACGGCAGCAGCAGGACGGTCGAGCCGATCATGCTGCCGGTCGCGTTGACGAGCGGATCGACGCCGGTCAGCTTGCGCTTCGTGTAATTGGCCGCGATGCCGTACAGCAGCGTCGCGCCGAGTGCCGCGGCGGCGGCGAGCGCGGTCGCGGCGGCGCCCGTTTCGCCATGCGCATTCGCGATCTGGTTCCACACGAGCGTGAGCACGCCGGCGAACCCGATCACGAGGCCGAGCGCACGCGGCAGCGACAGCCTGTCCTTCAGCCACAGGTAGGCCACGAGCGCGCCCCAGAGCGGCGTCGTCGCGTTGATCACCGACGTCACGCCGGCCGACAGCGTCAGCTCGGCGAACGCGAACAGACAGAACGGGATGCCCGAGTTCAGTGCGCCGACGACGAACAACGGCCACGCGTGACGGCGCAGCCGGGTGCCGAGATCGGCGGGTTTGAAGCGCGTCAGCGCGAAGCCGGCGAGAAACAGCGCGCCGATACCGACCCGCAACGCCATCAGCGGCGCCACGCCGAGATCGACGACGCCGATCCGGATAAACAGGAACGACGCACCCCACAGGGCAGCGAGCACGGTCAGCAGAAGGGCGTTCTTGGGCGACATCGAGTGTGAAGGGCGGGGAAGGGATGCGGGAATCTTACACCCCGTTACCAGGCCGTCGTTTCACGTTTCGATGAAATGGCAAGAAACGGGAATGTCGCCGGTTGCCGGCACGCGATGGCCGCGTGCCGGCGGTCGAGCCCGGTCAGTGATGGCGCCAGCCGCCGTGTCCGCCGCGTCCGCCGAAGCCGAAATTGAGCGATACCGCCGGTCCCCAATAGCCGCCCCATGCGGGCGCGTAGGCAGGTGCCGGATAGTAATAGGCGGGGCCCGGATCGACATAGACCGGGGCCGGTGCAGCCGTGTAATAGCCGCCGGGATAATAGCCGTACGGGTAGTAGCAGCCGGCGAGCGTCACGCAGGCGAGCGCCGCGGCGACGAGGGTCCTGTTCATGATGTCTCTCCGGCGGAGCCGGCAATCGGCAGATGCTTAAGCTTAGGCCGCGCGCCGATGACACGGTGTGCAAAACGGTAACGGATCATTTCCGCACGGGCTGCCGGCCACGTTGCGGCGCCGCATGCGAAAACGGCGCTTCCGCACCGCGAAAACGCCGTCTGGCCGACTGTCGCGGCGCGCTGCGCCGCCTTTTACTTGCCGACCTGGTTGCCGATGATGCCGCCGGCCGCTGCGCCGCCGAGCGTCGACAGCGCGCTGCCGCCGATCGCCGCGCCGGCAACGCCGCCGACACCTGCACCGATTGCCGTATCGCGCTGGCGTCGTGACATCGAATCGCAGGCCGACAGGCTGGCCACCGTCGCGACGAGCAGAGCGCATACCCCAAAACGCCGAATCGAGTTCATGATCGTTGTCCTTGTGGTAGTGAACGGAGGTCGCGCGACCGGCTGGCGACCGCGCATGACCCCAATCTACGCGCCGTCCCATGGGGCTGCTGTAAGGACTTGTTAAGGCTCGGGCGGTTTCGTAATCATTTGTTTCCCTCGCGCCGGCAGGCACGCGGTGTGCACACGCACAAAAAAGCCCGCTCGAAAGCGGGCTTGCGCAGCGCCGAAGCGCGAGACGCGGCGGTCCGGGCGGACCGCCGCGCGTGCTTATTGACGGTGATAGATCTCGGCGCCGGTCTTGACGAACTCGACCGCCTTGACTTCCATCCCCTTCTTCAGCGCTTCGGTTTCCGACACGCCCTGCTGCGCCGCGAACTCGCGCACGTCCTGCGTGATCTTCATCGAGCAGAAGTGCGGGCCGCACATCGAGCAGAAGTGCGCGACCTTCGCGGAATCCTTCGGCAGCGTTTCGTCGTGGAATTCGCGCGCCTTGTCCGGATCGAGACCGATGTTGAACTGGTCTTCCCAGCGGAACTCGAAGCGCGCCTTCGACAGCGCGTTGTCGCGCACCTGCGCACCCGGGTGGCCCTTCGCCAGGTCGGCGGCGTGAGCGGCCAGCTTGTACGTGATGATGCCTTCCTTCACGTCGTCCTTGTTCGGCAGGCCGAGGTGTTCCTTCGGCGTCACGTAGCACAGCATCGCGGTGCCGAACCAGCCGATCATCGCGGCGCCGATGCCGGACGTGATGTGGTCGTAGCCCGGCGCGATGTCGGTGGTCAGCGGCCCGAGCGTGTAGAACGGCGCTTCCTTGCACCAGTCGAGCTGGAGATCCATGTTCTCCTTGATCAGCTGCATCGGCACGTGGCCGGGGCCTTCGATCATCACCTGCACGTCGTGCTTCCACGCGATCTGCGTGAGCTCGCCGAGCGTCTTCAGCTCGCCGAGCTGCGCTTCGTCGTTCGCGTCGTAGATCGAGCCGGGGCGCAGGCCGTCGCCGAGCGAGAAGCTCACGTCGTACGCCTTCATGATCTCGCAGATCTCTTCGAAGTGTTCGTACAGGAAGCTTTCCTTGTGATGCGCGAGGCACCACTTCGCCATGATCGAGCCGCCGCGCGACACGATGCCCGTCATCCGGTTCGCGGTGAGCGGCACGTACTGCAGGCGCACGCCCGCGTGGATCGTGAAGTAGTCGACGCCTTGCTCGGCCTGCTCGATCAGCGTGTCGCGGAAGATTTCCCAGGTCAGGTCCTCGGCCTTGCCGTTGACCTTTTCCAGTGCCTGGTAGATCGGCACCGTGCCGATCGGCACCGGGCTGTTGCGGATGATCCACTCGCGCGTTTCATGGATGTGCTTGCCGGTCGACAGGTCCATCACCGTGTCGCCGCCCCAGCGGATCGCCCACGTCATCTTGTCGACTTCCTCGCCGATCGACGACGTGACGGCCGAGTTGCCGATGTTCGCGTTGATCTTCACGAGGAAGTTGCGGCCGATGATCATCGGCTCGGATTCCGGGTGGTTGATGTTCGCGGGGATGATCGCGCGGCCGCATGCCACTTCCGAGCGCACGAATTCCGGCGTGATCTCGGCCGGCGCGTTCGCGCCGAAGGCCGCTGCGCCGAACGCCTGGCCCGGGTGCTGGCGGCCCATCATCGCGGCGAGCTTCGCGCCGTTCGGGCCGCTCGCCTTCAGGCTCTCGAGGTACTCGGCGCGGCGCTGGTTCTCGCGAATCGCGATGTATTCCATTTCCGGCGTGATGATGCCCTGGCGCGCGTAGTGCATCTGCGTGACGTTCTTGCCGGCCTGTGCGCGGCGCGGGTTGCGGTGCAGGCCCGGGAACCGCAGGTCGGCGGTGGCCGGGTCGGCCGCGCGCTCGAGGCCGTACTGGCTCGACAGGCCGCCGAGCACTTCGGTGTCGCCTCGTGCCTCGATCCAGCCCTGGCGCAGCGCGGCCAGGCCCGCGCGGATGTCGATCTTCGCGTCCGGATCGGTATAGGGGCCCGACGTGTCGTACACGTAGATCGGCGGATTCTTTTCGCCGCCGAAGCCGGTCGGCGTATCGGCCTGCGTGATTTCACGCATCGGCACGCGGATGTCGGGCTGCGAGCCGGTTACATAAACCTTGCGCGAATTGGGCAGCGGGGCGACAGCGGCGGCGTCGACGTGTGCGTCGGCGGACAGAAACTTCGGATTGGCGTTCATGCAATCTCCTGTATGAGCGCCGGACAGGCGCTTCGGCGCTTGCCCGGAGCCCTTGACGAATGTGGGGCTCGAGCTAAGCAGGAGACGAGGCTTGGTGAGGCGGCGGATTTCGTCAGAAGGATGGCGGCGAAATCCGTACGCTTCCCTGCGCTGGCATTATCCAGATCAGGTTCAAAGGGTATTTCTCACCCGCAATGCCGGTTGTTTGACCGCGCGCATTGCAGGACCCCCGCGTTAGCAGCGCACACGATACACTGGCTTCGCGGCGGTTTCAACCGGGAGAGGATCGGCTGCCCCGGTGCGGCCGCAGCATGGCGGGCGGTGCGATGGCCCGTCGAAATGGCAGCGCGCGTCGCCGCCGCATGGCCCCACGGCTTGGCCGGCCGCGGTGAAGCGGTGCAACATGGCGCGCTTTCGCGCAACCTCAAAAAAATTTTCGCAGCGGCTGTCATTTCCCGCGACGTCGTCCGTCTATTCGGCTCCTTAAACCCATGTGTTGGAGAGATGTCATGAAAAAAGTACTGATCGCCGCTTGCGTCGCCGCTATCGCCACGATTGCCACGGGCGCGTATGCGCAGAACGACGCGATGTCGCAGCCGGGTTCGTCGATGTCGAAGGACGCGATGGGCCACGACGCGATGGCCAAGGATGCAATGGGCCATGACGCGATGAAGAAGGACGGCATGAAGAAGCATGCGATGAAGAAAGACGCGATGAAGAAGGACGCGATGTCGCACGACGAGATGGGCAAGCCGTCGGGCGACAAGATGGCGCCGTCGAACTGACGGAGGCGGACGCGGCGCGGCCGGCGCGTGCGTCGCACGGCGGCCGCCCGCATCGCATCCTGTCTCGCCGACTCATTCCCGGAGTCTTCATCATGCAAACCGTTCCCGCTACCGGGCGCGCGACCGCCACGCCGCCCGCGCGCCCGATTCATCCGCTGTGGGTGCGCGCGAGCCACTGGCTCAATGCGCTCGCGGCGATCCTGATGGTGCTGTCCGGCTGGCGCATCTACGACGCGTCGCCGATCTATCCGCCGTTCGTGTTTCCGCACGGCATCACGCTGGGCGGCTGGCTCGGCGGCGCGCTGCAATGGCATTTCGCGGCAATGTGGCTGCTGGTCGGCAACGGGCTGTTCTACCTCGCGATGTCGATCGCGACGGGGCGCCTCGCGCGCAAGATGCTGCCGGTCACGCCGGCGTCGATATGGCGCGACGTGCGTGCCGCGCTGGGCGGACGGCTGTCGCACGACGACCTGAGCGTCTACAACGCGGTGCAGCGTGCCGCTTACCTGACCGCGATCGTCGATCTCGTCGTGCTGGTGCTGTCGGGGCTCACGATCTGGAAATCCGTGCAATTCCCGCTGCTGCGCGAATTGTTCGGCGGCTACGACAACGCGCGTGTCGTGCACTTCTGGGCGATGTCGCTCCTCGTCGCATTCGTTGTCGTTCACGTCGCGATGGCGCTGCTGGTGCCGCGCTCGCTGCTCGCGATGCTGCGCGGCCGCTGACCCGCGAGCCGCGGGCGAAGGAAATCATCATGTCGGAATCCGAATACAAGCGCGACGGTTCGCGCTGGACGCTCGACCGGAAGTCGCTCGAGCTGGACGTGCGTCGCGAGCTCGAGATGCCGTCGCGGCGCCTCTTCAACCGGCGCATCCTGACGCTCGGCGGCCTGACGATGCTGACCGGCTGCACGTTGAAGGACGACGCGTCGGTCAACACGTTCCTCGAGACGGTGTCGCGCATGAACGACCGTGTGCAGGCGTGGCTGTTCAGCGGCGAACGGCTCGCACCGACCTACACCGAAGCCGACATCACGCGACCGTTCCCGTTCAACGCGTACTACGGGATCGACGACGTGCCGCACGTCGATGCGTCGACGTACCGGCTCGTGCTGTCCGGCCGCGTGACGGGCAAGCGCGTGTGGACGCTCGACGAACTGTATGCGCTGCCGCACGCGGAGCAGATCACGCGACATATCTGCGTGGAAGGGTGGAGCGCGATCGGCCGCTGGGGCGGCACGCCGTTCGGCGCGTTTCTCGCACGGGCCGGCGCCGATACACGGGCGAAGTACGTGGGCTTCAAGTGCGCGGACGATTACTACGAGAGCATCGACATGCCGACCGCGCTGCATCCGCAGACGCTGCTCGCGTTCGACTACGACGGCCGCCGGCTGCCGCCGGAATTCGGCTTTCCGATGAAGCTGCGGATGCCGACCAAGCTCGGCTACAAGAACCCGAAGCACATCATGGAAATCTTCGTGACCGATACGTATCCGGGCGGCTATTGGGTCGATCAGGGGTACAACTGGTTCGGCGGATCGTGAGCGGTGCGTGGCATGCGGTGGCGGCGCGTGCCGCGATGCATCACGCGGATTCACGCACCTGGAGGTCGACGCGCAGGCCGACAGCCGCCGCCATGTTGACGAGCGCGTCGAGCCCGAACAGGTTGATCTTGCCGCGCAGCAGGTCGGAGACGCGCGGCTGCGTGACACCCAGCTGTTTCGCGGCCTGGGCCTGGCTGAGCTCGAGCTGCGCGATGCGCTGCTTGAGCGCGATCATCAGTTCGGAGCGCAGCTTCATGTTCTCGGCTTCGGCCGGCTGGCCCTCGATTGCGTCCCAGACGCTCTCGTAACGTTCGTTGGTCATCGTTTCCTCTCCATCATCAGCGCGCGATAGCGCCGGGCGGCCAGTTCGATATCGGCCCTGGTCGTACGCGCCGATTGCTTCCGGAAGCAGTGAAGCACGTAGACGGCATCGGCGAAGGTCGCGACGTAAATGATCCGGAATGCACCGCTCGCATCGCGCAGGCGAATTTCCCGCACGCCGACGCCGACGGTGCGCATCGGCTTCCAGTCGTCCGGCGCCAGGCCGCGTTGCACCTGGTCGATCTGGTGGCCGGCTTCGCGTCGCGCGGGCAGCGGAAAGCCGCGAAGATCGGCGAGGGCGCTGCCGACGAAAACAACCGGCTTCGGCGGAAGAATGGTCGAATTATACAAAATTTTGTATGGGTGGTGCGGGTTTTGAAGGAAGGTCGCGCAGGGCGCGCGGCGCGTGAGTCGACCGTCACGATAAGGGGGAAGCAGCGGCCGGCGTGCAGGACTGGCCGTTCGGCCGATGCCTGACTCGGGCGCGCTGGATCGCCGTTGGCGGTGGGGGCGAGCCGGCACCGACAGCGCATGCGCGCGGCGTATCAGGCCCCCGATTTCGCCCGTCCGCCGGCCGTAAAATGTCGCGCGGAAACATCATTCGCGATCCTTTCAGACAGGTCCGATGATGCTTTCGAATCCTTGATGCCATAATGCCGAGCGTGCGCAGCCGAAACGGTTGCGCGCATTTTTTTTGTCCCTCTGCCGCCGCCTGCCGGTTCTCTTTCGTCGCCGTTCGCACTGCCATGTCGTTCCGCACGTTCGCTCTGCCTTCCAAGTCCCGCCAGGACCGTTTGCCGGCATCGCCGGCGTCTTTCAGCGGAGCACGCGGCGCGACGTGCGGGCAGGCTGCGCGATGACGCCGCTCGACCGTCTCCTCGATTTCCTCGCCCGCTTCTCGTTCCGGATCCGCCTGCCGCAAAGCCGCGGCGGCCGCGTCGCGCTGGCGCTCGTGTTCATCTATTTCGTCTGGGGTTCGACCTACAGCGGCCTGCATTTCGCGCTGCAGTCGTTCCCGCCGCTGCTGCTGTCGGGGCTGCGCAACCTGCTCGGCGGGATCGGCCTGTTCATCTTCGCGCTGCGGCGCAAGCCCGAATGGCCGACGCCGCTCGAAATCCGCAATGCGGGGATCGTCGGCACGATGCTCGTCGCGCTGTCGTCCGGCACGATCGCGCTCGGGATCAGTTCGGTCAGCAGCGGCTCGGCCGCGGTGATGGTGGCCACGGTGCCGCTGTTCGCGACCGTGATCGCGGCGGTCGCCGGGCGGCCGGTCACGAAAGGCGAGTGGGCGGCCGTCGCGCTCGGGATGGTCGGCATCGTCGTGCTGAATTCGGGCGGCGCGGCCGCGCAGAATTCGGCGCTCGGCACGATCTGCGTGCTGGCCGGCGCACTGTTCTGGGCCGGCGGTGCGCATCTCGCGACGCGGCTCAAGCTTCCGTCCGACCTGTTCCTGTCCACGTCGCTGCAGATCGGCCTGGGCGGCATGATCTCGACGCTCGTTGCCTGGCTGATCGGCGAGCGCATCGAGCACGTGATGGTGGGGCCGGTGTTCGCGTTCCTGTACCTGATGGTGTTCTGCACGATGGCCGCGTACGTTGCGTACGGCTACCTGATCCGCCACACGAGCCCGATCATCGCGAGCAGCTGCATGTACGTGAACCCGATCGTCGCGGTCGCGCTCGGTGCGCTGCTGCTGGGCGAGCCGGTGACGATGGCGACCGTGGTCGCGACCGTCGCGATCCTCGGCAGCGTCGGGTTGTCGTTCGTGTTCGATCCGGCGCGCCGGCCCGCGGCGCGCGCGGCAGCCGCCAGTTCGGCGGCCGCGGCGGCCACGCCGGCGGCGGAGGCTTCGTCCGCACCCGAGCAGATCGCGGTGCCGGATGCGGCGCCGATCCTGGCGCCTTCCGCCGTTCCGCTGGCCGTGCCGACCCCGGCTGCCGTGATGGACCCCGCCGGGGTCGTGGATCCGGCGCCGGCGTTCGCGCCGCCGCCCGCCGCCGAACCGGCAGCGCCCCGCACCGACGCGTGACGCTGCCGTGGCCGGTCGCGTTCAGTCGCGCCGGCCGCCGCGATGGTGGAACCAGCCCGCCAGCGCGGTGAACGCCAGGCCGGTCGCGCACAAGCCGATCCAGCCGAACGCGTGCCATGCGGCCACACCGGCCGACGAGCCGAGCGCGCCGCCGATGAAATAGCACACCATGTACACCGTGTTCACGCGGCTGCGCGCCTCGGGCTTCAGCGCATAGATGCGCGACTGGTTCGAGATCTGCGCGGCCTGTACGCCGACGTCCAGCACGATCACGCCGATCACGAGCCCGACGAGGCTCGAGCCCGACAGCGCGAAGATCACGAACGACAGCGCGAGCAGCGCGATCGCGAGCGAGATGATCGCGCGCGGGCCGCGCTTGTCCGCGAAGCGGCCCGCGTAGGGCGCCGCGAGGGCGCCCGCCGCCCCGACGATCCCGAACAGGCCGGCTGCCTGCGGGCCGAGATGGAACGGCGCGCCGGCGAGCAGCAGCGTGAGCACGGGCCAGAACGCGCTGAATGCCGCAAACAGCGCGGCGCCCGTCAAAGACGCCTCGCGCAGCCCGCGCAGTTCGACCGCCAGATGCCACATCGAGCCGAGCAGCTTGCCGTACGACAGCGTCGACGTCGGCGAGCTGCGCGGCAGCCGCAGCACGATCACGGCGGCGAGCGCGACGAGCGCCGCGACCGACGCGGCAAACACCGCACGCCAACCGAAATATTCGGCGACGAAGCCGGCGGCCGTGCGCGCGAGCAGGATGCCGAGCAGCAGGCCGCTCATCACGGTGCCGACTGCGTGCCCGCGCTCGGCCGGCGGCGCGATCTCGGCGGCGAACGGCACGGCCTGCTGCGCGATCGTCGCGAGTACGCCGATCGCGAGGCTCGCGACGGCGAGCACGGCCAGCGACGGCGCGGCGGCCGCGACGATCAGTGCGACCGACAGGCCGGCGATCTGCATCAGGATCAGCCGGCGGCGGTCGAAGCGGTCGCCGAGCGGCGCGAGCAGGAACATGCCGGCCGCATAGCCGAGCTGCGTCGCGGTCGGCACCGCGCCGATCCACGAAGCGCCGTCGGGAAACGCGGAGCGGAAGCTGTCGAGCAGCGGCTGGTTGTAATAGATGTTCGCGACGGATACGCCCGCGATCGTCGCGAGCAGCAACAGCAGGCTGCGCGAATAGTGGGGCGAGGCGGCGTCGGTCGGATGGTCGGTGGGGGTGGTGGACATGGCTGCGCGGACGGAGTGGGGCGGCGCGGCGCGCGGCGCACGCATCGGGTGCGCAAGCGGGCGGGGGGCCGGTCAAGGCTGCCGATCATACCGGAGCGGCGTGAATCCTGCCGGGCGCGCGGTGGACCGGCAAAGCCGGCAAAGTCGGCAAATCGGCAAACCAGCAAACCAGCAAACCGGCAAACCGGCAAACCGGCAAACCGCCCGTCATCGCGCGCGCTTCACCCCGTCAATCGACCAGCTCGCCCGTCGGTTCGTAGAACGGATAAGGCCCGGCGCCTTCATCGACGTACACGTGATGCGACGTCATCCCCGTATCGGGCGCATGACGGTGAACCGCGAACGCCGGCGGCTCGAGCCGGAATGCGGACGGCGCGTCGATGCGCAGGTCGAAGGCGACCTGATGCGCGGGCGACGGCACCGCGGACGCGAGCGTGCCGCCGAAGCGCGTGAACATCGTGCGATGCACGTGGCCGCACAGCACGCGCTCGACGTTCGGATGAGCGCGCAGCAACGCGTCGAGCTTCGCGGCGGCGGCGGGCGCGAGGCGCAGCTTGTCCATGTGGCCGATTCCCGCCGCGAACGGCGGGTGATGCAGCGCGACGATCACGGGCCGGTCGCGCGCGGCGTCGAGCTGCGCGGCGAGCCACGCGAGCCGTGCGTCGCACAGGTCGCCGTGGCTTGCGCCGGGCACCTGCGAATCGAGCGCGAGCACGCGCACCGCGCCGACGTCGAGCGCGTACTGCACGAATTCGCCATCCTGCAGCTCGGCGCGATCGGCAAACGCGCGGCGCAGCCCGGCGCGGTCGTCGTGATTGCCGATCATCAGGTAGTACGGAATCTCGAGCGCCGCGAGCAGCCCGCGCAGGTTGCCGTACTCTTCATCGTGGCCGAAGTCGGTGAGGTCGCCGGTGACGAGCACGGCATCGGGGCGCGGCACGAGCGTGTTCAGTCTGTCGATGCAGCGCGCGAGCGCGGCCGCCGTGTCGACGCGCCGGTACGCGAGCTGGCCCGGACGCTTGATGTGGAGATCGCTGATTTGAGCAAGCAGCATCGTCGTTCCTCGGAATCGTCTGGTTGTTGTCGCGGCGGCGTCGCGCGTCGCGGTGGGGGGCTGCATGAATGATGCCCGAACGATGGATTACGCACCGAGCGCGATCAGACCTTCCGGTGCGATCGCGAGGCCGACTGCCGTGCCGCGTGCGAGCGCGATGCGGCCCGGCACGTCGATCACGAGCGCATCGGGGGCCGCGTGCTCGATCGTGAGCCGCGTGCGCTCGCCGAGGAACGCGCACGCGCTGACCGCGCCGCGCAGCGGCGCATGCGCGGGATCGGCGAGTTGCGCATCCTCGGGGCGGAAGAACCATTCGTCGGCCGCGTGCGGCGTGGCGACCGCGCCGCCCGTCGTCACCAGCGTGCCGTCGCGCCACTGCCCGGCGAGCCGGTTCAGCGTGCCGATGAACTGCGCGACCGTGCGGTTCGCCGGGTGGTAGTAGATGTCGCGCGGCGTGCCGATCTGCTCGATGCGGCCCGCGCCCATCACGACGATCCGGTCGCCGAGCTCCATCGCTTCGGCCTGGTCGTGCGTCACGTAGACCGTCGTCACGCCGAGCTCGCGCAGCAGCGCATTCATCTCGCGACGCAGCACGTCGCGCAGCTTCGCGTCGAGCGCGGTCAGCGGCTCGTCGAGCAGCAGCACGCGCGGCCGCACCGCCAGCGCGCGGGCCAGCGCGACGCGCTGGCGCTGGCCGCCCGACAGCTGGTCGACCGGCTTGTCCGCATGCGCGTCGAGCCGCATCATCGCGAGCAGCTCGTCGACGCGCTCGCGCAGCGCGCGCGGCTCGGTCTTGCGGATCTTCAGCCCGTAGCTGACGTTGCCGCGCACCGTCAGGTTCGGAAACAGCGCGTAGTTCTGGAACACCATGCCGACCTGCCGGCGCTCGATCGGCAACGCGGTGACGTCGTCATGGCCGAAGGCGATCGTGCCGCCGGCGTCCGGCGTGTCGAGGCCCGCGATCAGGCGCAGCGTGGTCGTCTTGCCGCAGCCCGACGGCCCGAGCAGCACGAGCGTTTCGCCCGCGCCGATCGACAGGTCGAGCGGTTCGAGCACACGCGTGCCGCGGAAGGTCTTCGCGCAGCGGGTCAGGGTGATGGAAGTGGAATCGAGTTTCATGTCTGCGAGAAATTCAGCGCGGGCGCTTCTTGAGCGCACGCGTGCCGGATGGATCGACGCCGAGCCACTGCATCGCGACGAGCAGCGGCAGCGTCATCAGCAGGAACAGGATCGTGTACGCGCTGCCGACTTCGAGGCGCAGCGACGCATAGGTATCGGCGAGGCCGACCGGCAGCGTCTTGGTGTCGGGCGTGTGCAGCATCCACGTGAGGTTGAATTCGCCGATCGACAGCGTGAGCACCGCGAGCGCGCCCGCGACGATGCCGGGGCGCAGGTTCGGCAGCACGATCGTGACGAAGCGCGTGACGAACGATGCGCCGAGGCTGGCCGCACCTTCCTCGAGCGTGCGCAGGTCGGCACCGGCCGCGACGGCTGCCACCGCGCGCACCATGAACGGCAGCGTGAACACGACGTGGCCGGCGACGATGAACCACAGGCTCATCCGGAACGCGGTGAAGCCGCCGTAGACGACCAGCAGCGCGAGCGCCGACGCGAGGCCGGGCAGCGCGACGGGCAGCACCAGCGACTCCTCGATCGCGCGTGCGACGCGGTGCTTGCTGCGCGCGAGCGCATAGCCGGCCGGCACGCCGACGACGAGCACGATCGCGAGCGTCGCGAACGCGACGTAGAGCGACAGCGCGACCGAGCCGTGATACTGCTGCCACACTTGTTCCAGCCAGCGCAGCGTGAGGCCGCTCGACAGGCCGCGAAAGTAGTTGACGGTGAGGCCCGCGAGCACCGACATCACGACGGGCACGATCAGGAACGCGCACAGCAGCAGCGTGACGCCCCATTGCAGCGCGGCGATCATGCGCGCGCCGGTGACGCGCGGTGCGCGGCGGGCGATGCCGTTCGCCTGCGCGGGAGCCGGTGCCGGCGAAGGTGCCGGCGAAGGCGACGGTGCGGAAGAGCCGGAAAGCGATTGCATGCGGGAATCCTCAGGCCGCGGCGGCGGCGGTGTGGCCGGTGAAGCGGCGCGCGAGCGCGAGCACGGCCCAGGTGACGATGCCGAGCACGATCGACAGGCCGGCCGCCGTCGCGATGTTCGCGTTCAGCGTGAACTCGGTGTAGATCGTCATCGGCAGCACGTTCAGGTCGGTGGCGAGCGTGAATGCGGTACCGAACGCGCCCATCGCGGTCGCGAAGCAGATCGCGCCCGCGGCGATCAGGCCCGGTGCGAGCGCCGGCAGCACGATGTCGACGAAGATGCGCCACGGCGACGCGCCGAGCGAACGCGCGGCTTCCTCGAGCGACGCGTCGAGCTTCGACGCGGCCGCGATCACGGTGACGATCACGCGTGGAATCGAGAAGTACAGGTAGCCGACGAACAGCCCGGCGACCGAGTACGCGAACACCCACTTGTCGCCCGTGAGCTTCGCGGACAGCATGCCGATCAGCCCCTGCCTGCCGGCGAGCATGATCACCATGAAGCCGACCACGACGCCCGGGAACGCGAGCGGGAACGTGAGCAGCGCGAGCAGCACGCGCTTGCCCGCGAATTCGCGGCGCGCGAGCAGGAGGCCCGAGACGGTCGACAGCGCGAGCGTCGCGAGCGTGACACCCGCGGAGAGCGCGACGGTCTCGCCGAGGCTTTTCATGTAGCGTGCATTGCCGAGCAGGGCCGCGTAGTGCGGGAAGAATGCGCCGTCGGCGGACACACGGACGAGCGCCGCCATCGGCAGCAGCCAGAACGCGGCGAACACCGCGAGCGCCGGCGCGACGAGCGCGACGCGCCAGCGCAGCGGGAAAGTCAGGTCGAGCATCGGTTGCGTCCTGCCACTTACTGCATCACTTGCAGGTACTGCTGGCCGAATGCCTGCTGGCCGGCCGCCATCTTGCCGAAGTCGACCGATTTCGCGCGGGCGTATTCGCTCGCCGGCAGGAACTTCGACGCGACGTCGGCGCCGAGCGCCTGTGCGCGCACCGGGCGCAGGTACGCGTTGGCCCACAGCTTCTGGCCTTCGTCGGACAACACGAAGTCGAGCACCTTCCTGCCGTTCGCGTCGTGCGGTGCGCCCTTCACGAGACTCATCACGTACGGCACCGCGATCGTGCCTTCCTTCGGAATCACGAACTCGACGTTCGCGCTGTCCTTGTACTTCGCGCGATACGCATCGAAGTCGTAGTCGAGCAGGATCGGGATCTCGCCCGACAGCACGCGCGCATACGCGGTCTGCTTCGGCACGATCGGCGCGTTCGCCTTCAGCTTGCGGAACCAGTCGAGCGCCGGCTTGAAGTTGTCGAGGCTGCCGCCGAGCGCCTGGTTCACGGCGACCGCGCCCGCATAACCGACGAACGCGCTCGACGGGTCGAGGTACCCGACCATGCCCTTGTATTCCGGCTTCAGCAGGTCGGCCCACGAGCGCGGCACCGGCTTGCCGTCGAGCGCGTCCTTGTTCACGAAGAAGCCGAGCGTGCCCGAGTGGATCGCGAACCAGTAGCCTTGCGGGTCCTTCAGGTTCGCGGGGATGTCGTTCCAGTGCGCGGGCTTGTACGGCGCGATCACGCCCTTGTCCTTCGCCTGGAACGCCGACGACACGCCGAGGTAGACGACGTCGGCCACCGGGCTCTTCTGCTCGGCGATCAGCTGCGCGATCGACTGGCCCGAGTTCTTGTTGTCGAACGGCACGCGGATGCCGGTCTTCTGCTTGATCGCGGCGATCTGTGCAGCCCAGTCGGCCCATTCGGGCGGGCAGTTGTAGCAGATCGCCGTTTCGTCGGCGTGGGCGGCGGGCGCGCCGGCGATGAGCGCGGCGCAGGCGACGGGAGCTGCGAGCGCGCGCAGCAGCGAGGTCAGGCGAAAGGACACGGTAGGTCTCCGGGCGAGTGTGAGGCGCTGGGGTGAGGCGCTGGGGTGAAGCGGTCAGGGGCGGTGCGCGCGTTCAGGCCTTGCGCAGTTGCAGGTCGGTGGCCGGCGGGGCGACGGTTGCGCCGTCGCGCACCACGTGCGGCAGGATCAGCGACGAGCGTTCGATCGCCGCGCCGCCGATGCATTCGACGAGGCGTTGCCACGCGTGGCGGCCGATGTCGCGGTTCGGCGTCGCGATGCTCGCGAGCGGCGGCGCGAGCAGTTCGCCGATCGCGATCCCGTCGAAGCCGAGCACCGACAGGTCGTCCGGGATCGAGAAGCCCGCGCGGCGCAGGCCGCGCATCACGACCATCGCGAGCAGGTCGTTGCTGCAGAAGAGGGCGGTCGGGCGCGTCGCGTGTGCGGTGAGATGCGCGAGCACCGCATCGGGCAGCTCGGGCGCGTTGAAGTCGACTTCCACCGGCGGCAGCGTGGCGACGCCGCTTTCCTCGAGTGCCTGCGCATAACCGAGATGGCGCTGGCGTGCGCGATCCGACGCGGCGAGCGAGCCGGCCAGCATCAGCACGCGGCGGTGACCACGCGCGGTCAGCAGCCGCACGCCGTCATAGGCGGCGCTGCGATTGTCGACCGATACCGACGGGCGGCGCTGCGTGTCGTTGTGCATCAGCACGTAATGCGGGCCTTCGTGGTCGAGCATGTCGAGCAGCGGGTGCGTGTCCGCGTCGGCGACGGTGAGGATCAGCCCTTCGACGCGCTGCTCGCGCAGCGTCTCGATCGCGTGACGCTCGCGCGCCGCGTCGTATTCGGTCGTCATCAGGATCAGCTTGAAGCCGGCCGCGGTCGCGAGTTCGTCGATGCCTTGCAGGCAGTCGGCGAACACGGGGTTCGACAGCGTCGGCACGACGACGCCGACGAGCCGCGTGCGCTCGCCGCGCAGTTGCCGGCCGAGCGGGCTCGGGCGGAATTGCAGCGTGTCGATCGCGGTGCGGATGGTCTGCAGCGTGGCGGGGCTGACGGTATGCGGTGCGTTGATCGCGCGCGAGACGGTGGCGATCGAGAAGCCCGCGAGGGCAGCGACGTCCTTGATGGTCGAGGTCATTAACTAGCGCGATGTAAACGTTTTCGGCAGGGAAATTATCGAAAACGTTTGTGACTTCGCGATGACGCAAGCGATGCCTGTTTCGCAAAAAAGCACGACACAAACATCGGACGGATGGGGGCCGCCGGACGACGCGGGTTCGATTGTATCGGGGATGTTGCGGCGCGGGAGAAAATCGCGGGCGGCGCTGTTACGGCGTCGATTGCACGGGATGAATCCGTGCGGCGCCGGGAGATGTCGCCATGCGGCGGCGCAGAATAAGGGAACGCATGCGCAAGCAATGGTAGAATCGCGTCCGCCCTCTTGCCGGGGTGATGAAATTGGTAAACATAGCGGACTTAAAAGATTGAGTGCCCGGCCGGAAACGGTCGGTGCAGAACCCTTCAAATTCGGCGAAACCCCTGATGCGCGCATCGAGGCAACGCCGAGCCAAGCCTCGCGGCATCCGCGAGGAAGGTGTAGAGACTAGACGGGGGGCGCCTAAGGCGCATGGGCGGCAGGCAGGCCCGCGCGCGACGGTGAAGGCATAGTCCAGCGCACGAACGGCATCGCATCCGCGACGCCGGCTTTGAAAGAAGCAGTGTGACGAAAATCCGCCGCCTTAACTGGCTTGCCGGTTCGAGTCCGGTCCCCGGCACCACGACGATTCAACATGTACTTTCTCGTAAAGTTGAATCGTGTAGAAACAACAGGTTAGCGTAACTCACCTGTTGATCCATACAGGTATTTCTCCCCTCGTTATGGGGAGAGTTGTAGAATGGATTCCCCATCCGCTACGCACGACTCTCCCCACAATGGCATCAATCACCCCACACAAAGACGGCTTCCGCGTGCAGGTCTACGTCGGCGGCATACGCGATTCGAAGGTGCTGCGCACGCGCCGCGAGGCGAACGCATGGGGCGCTGCTCGCGAGGCCGAACTGAAGCGCCTGCGCGACATGCCGATTGCTGATCGGTACACGCTCGGCGAAGCGCTCACCGAGTACTCGACCCGCGTGTCGACGAAGAAGGGCGGAACGAAGTGGGAACAGAATCGCATCGCCTCGTTCATCAAGCAGTTCCCCGAGTACGCTGAGCGGACACTGTCGCAGGCCGGCACGCCGATGTGGGCCGAGTGGCGCGACCGGCGGCTTGCCGGGTACGTCGCGCCCGACGGCAAGAAGGTGATCGGCATCACGAACGGCTCGGTGCTGCGCGAGATCAACCTCTACCGGAACGTCTATACGATCGCGCGACGCGAATGGAAGTGGACTGATTCGAACCCGTTCACTGACCTCGGCATCCCGCCCGACAATGCGGCGCGTACGCGGCGCGTTCACTGGAAAGAGGTTCGCCGGATCGTGCGCTGGCTCGGGTATCGGACGGGACAGGAGCCGATGACGAAGAATCAGGAGGTCGCGCTCGCGTGGCTCGTTGCGCTGCGCAGCGGCATGCGTGCGAAGGAACTGCGCGGGCTCGGGAAGAAGACGCTGAACATGAAGACCGGCGTTGCACGGTTGGAGCACAAGATGCAGTACCTGACTGGCAGGCCGCGCGAGATTCCGCTACCGCGGCCCGCGCTGCGACTGCTGAAGGCTGTGGCTCACCGCGAGCAGTGCTTTACCGTCGACGCCGATTCGCTCAGCACACTCTTTCGAAAAGCGAAGATCGCGCTGCTGATCACGGGGATGACGTTCCACGACTCGCGAGGCGAGGCGCTGACGCGCCTGGCTCGCAAAGTCGATGTGCTGACGCTGTCGCGAATCAGCGGGATAAAGGATCTGAAGCTATTGCAGGAGCACTACTACCGCGAGACGTCCGAGCAGATCGCCGCGCGGCTTTAAACGTGCGCCTCGCGCGCCTTGTCGATTTCCTCGATGGGGATCAGGCCGCACCGGTTCAACCTAAGATCGCCGGCCTTCACCATCTTGCTCACGGTCCATCGACTGATCCCTAGCATTTCGGCCGCCTGTATCTGCGTGACATGCGTCGGGCGCGGGTGCGTTTCCGCGTAGAGCTGCACCGCGCGGCGGGCTACGTTCATCACTTCGTTCGTTTCCATCATCGTGCCCTCGTGGTCATAGCGAGCTCGACGCGGCGGCTGATCTCGCGATCGTAGCCGGCGAGCGTGGATTGCAGGTTGGGTGCGAGGCGCGGCCCGGCGCATGGCGTGTCGAGTGGCGCGCGCGACAGCGCAGCCGGGACGACCTCGTATGCGGTGTCGGTACGCACGCGCCGATCGATCCGGATACGACCGGCGTAGAACAACGTGTCGAGAAAGCACTGCACGAAAGCGGTCGACGTCCCGAGCTTGGTCGCGATCTGTCGCGCGGTGTGCGTGCCGCCGCGTAGGACGTCGAACACCGCGGTGCTGTTGATGCGGCGGCTGCTCACGATGCACCTCCTGCACGGGCGGCGTCGATGGCAGTGGCCAGCGCGTCGATGTCGGAGTCGTCGAGCGCGCATGCACGATCGGCCTCGACGACGTGCTCTGCGGCCTTGATGAGGGCCGTCACCTCGTCTCGCGGCTCCGGCTGCTGGGTGGCGAGGAGGGCGCGAGCGAATCCGATCTGATCCGTTGTTGAAGCGCCCTTAAGTGTCGAAAACTTCTCAGCCAGCATCAAAACGTCGATGTCCGTCAGCGTCACATTCATGATTGCCTCCCGTGATTGGCGAACTCGCCATGAAGTAGATCGGCAGCCAGGCAATACACTTCGTACGCCTCTTGTGCTGTATCGAACGAACCAAGGTGATATTTGCGACCGTGACATCCGATCTGAGCAACGAACCGGCCGCGCGTATTTTTACTTACGCCTTTATATCCAGTCGTGTTTGTTTTCTGCGGACCTTGGTTCCAGACGTTTTGGGATTTCGTGCACACTCGAAGATTGCATCTCCTGTTATCGAGCTTGTTCCCGTTGATGTGGTCAACGATCTTCGGATCTCCATTGGATAAGCCCATCACCATACGGTGAATCTTGACCTGAGCTTGGTCGCTGCCCCCAAGAGATACATTCGTGATTGCATAGCCCTTGTTGTCGATGTGCCAGCGGAATGAAGAAATCCAATCAAAATCACTGGCATCTACGATAATTTCCTTGCCCCTGGATGTTTTGATCGTCTTACTCATGCTTGGCCTCGTCGTCCGTGACTTCATATTCCCAATGCCCGTTGTCATGCGTCGCGAGAAAGTCCTCGGCGACAAGTTCGGCGCACACATCTTCGTAATCTTCAGGACGCTTGATGCGGATCATGATGTATTCCGGACGGCTCATTGCTTGACTCCCTGTTCAGGTTCGGGTTTCGCGGCCCGGTTCGACATGTACTTGGCGTGCGCCTTCATCTGGAGGTCGAACACCTCGCGCAGCATTTCGGCGCTTTCGAGGGACATCGACTCGGGCCAGCGCAGGCTGACGTGGCCGCCTTCGGGAAGATGAAGGCGCATCTCCTGATACCGGATTCCGCGTACCATTTCCAACGCAGCCTCCAGCTCGGCGATGCGTTTCTCGTGTAGAGCGGCTTTCTGTTTGGAAACGTCTGCGACCATGGCACCGGTCAGCAGCTCATCGATGGCTTCGGCGGCGACGTGGTTTCCGGCCGCCTTCAGATCGTCCGCGATCGAGCGGTAGCGGTGGTAATCGCTCATCGCTTGGCTCCTTCGAGAAGGGCGCGAAGGTCCTGCGCGCGTCGATGCATCAGCGATCCGGGAGTCGGTTCATCTGCTTCGGCTGTGAGAACCGCCCACCAAATCGATTTGCGCTGCTCGTCCGTCAACTGCCGAGTGGCGACCTGCGCGGGCGGGGCGGTGTAGACGACGCGCGTGAGCGCCGGATCGCTTTTCTTCCGCTCGTAGATCTTATGTGGCACGTCGAGCCACGCGCCTTCCTCGGTCAGGATTTGATAGACCGCCGCCTCTTGCCCCGCTGCCGCTGCGGGCTGCGATGCTGCCGCGCGGGCTTGCCCAAGCTCGTCGAGCAACATGTTGACCGCGCGATTCATCTGGTCCGCGACTTGACTGTTCGCATACTCTCGGACTGCGTCGAGCGCAGCGGACACCGCGTTGATTGTCTTGGTGCTGGCGATAAGGCTCGGTTTGGGCCGCTCGTCTGCCTGCGCTGCCGCTGCATCTGCGTAGGGAGGTTGCGGGGCATGCTGAAGTTGATCCGCGAACTGCGCAAACTCACGCCGGTCGTCATCGTCCATAAGTCGATTTTCGACGCACGCCAGACTTGCCGCGATGATGAGCTCTGCAAGCGGCTTCGTGCCACGGTTCCTCGGGACAAGCATCCACCCTGCGGGAATCGCAGAAAGCGCGGGGCGGTCATAAAGCGGTGTCCACGCACCAGACTTGCGCCGCACGTCGCATATGCGCTCATCGGTGTCCATGATCGGGCCTTCGAAGCCGCCGTCACTGCGATACCGCACCCATGCAATCGGCTTAGCCGCCACCTCAGTGCGAGGGGCGCGGGTGGTACGTTCGAGAATTGCCGCCAGTTCAGCGCCCTTCTATTTTTCGATGTCACGCCCGCGATAACCGGGCGCACTGTCTCCGCTCACCGCGCCGTTGCGCCGAGCATCGTTATAGCCCGTATCGTAGGCATCACGGACGTTATCCTTGATCCAGCGAAGTTGCAGCGGGCTGATTGAGAAAGCCGCCCGCTCATCCGCCCCATTGCCCGTGCCTTCGAGCGGGGCGGAGGGTGCGCCGCAAAGCGATTCAAGTTCTGCGGCTATCTTCGGCAAACCCGAAGCGCGGTACTTTTCGGCAACGCCACGAAGAATGTCCTTGATGAACGTCCTCGGCGGCACAGTTGCGGCCTTCCACGCGGCTATCCACACTTTCCAGTTGTGGTCACGTTCAAGCGGCGATTCACCATTGAAATAGAACTCGGAGCGCTCGAACGCTTCTTGCATATCGGCCGGCGCTGCTTCGTGCTGCTCGACAGGGGACTTCGAATCATTCGACATGGCTTTCTCCCTTCATGAAGCAGATCCAGTGCGTAGCGCTGCGCTTGCCGGACTGATGGCCGAACAGGGGCTTCTCAGCGGTCAGGGCGAGGATTTCGCGGACGGGAATCTGCGTTTCGTTCCATTTGAAGATCAGGACGCCGGCCGGCTCCAGCACCCGGAAGCATTCGGCGAAGCCCGCGCGCAGATCGTCGCGCCATGTGGCCGCGTCGAGCGCGCCGTACTTCGCACGAAGCCACGATCGCGGGCCGGCACGTTCCAGATGCGGCGGGTCGAACACGACGAGCTTGAACGAGCCATCGGCATGTGGAAGCGCACGAAAGTCCATGATCCGGTCGGGCGCAACGGTGAGCGTGCGCGTGCCGTCCTCACGGTGTGAGCGGTCGGTGACGGTCACAGTCTCGGAGCGGATGTCGCCAAACTCGGCCCGGCCGTCTTCGCGGTCGAACCACATCATTCGGCTGCCGCAGCAAGGATCAAGCACTGACTTCATTGGCGCTCCCGGTCGTCCGTCAGCGCATCAGCGCTCTTATCGGTGGTCTTCATGGTGGTGGTCCGTTTCATCGTGAGAGAAGGGTGAATGCTGTTGCAGCCACTCGCGGTACCTGGCCGTTTCCAAGGGCTTTAATGCGGTGTGCCCGATGGGCCATCCCATCAACCACTCGACCCATTCCGGGTTCAGCTGGCCACCGTCCGAAGCCATAACCGCGTGGTCGATCCGATCGTTCGATCGATCCTTCCCGCTCTTGCGCTTCAGCGCCGCCGGCGATGATCCTTTGCTCGCGCTCGCGCACGGCGTAGGCCACATCCGCGACGACACCGCCTTGATCAGCGTGCCGCCCTCGCGCCCCTTGCGCGGCGTAATCCGGCCGCCCTTGTCCGCAAGGCTTGCTGTCGGCGTGGGCCAGAGCTTCGCGGCGCTTGACAGGCCCCACCCCGAACTCGCGCTCGCGCCTGGCATGTTGTGATTCCCGTGCACGGTTGGCGTCGGCCACATAACCTCGGATCCAGATGCGCTCCCGTAGATGAGGGGCATCTGTATCGGCCGCAGAAAACACTCCCCATTCCGCATCGAACCCCATCGCGGCCAAGTCTCCAAGAACTCGTCCGAGTCCCCGAGAAGTGAGCATTGGGCTGTTTTCCACTTCGACTCCGAGGGGCTGTACTTCGCGAATGATCCGAGCCATTTCGGTCCAGAGTCCGCTTCGTTCGCCGTCAAGGCCATCACCGGTTCCGGCTGCGCTGACGTCCTGGCAGGGAAACCCGCCAGCCACGATGTCAACAATTCCTCGCCAAGGCCGTCCGTCAAAGGTTCGAACGTCATCCCAAATCGGGAACGGAGGAAAGGTGCCGTCGTTTTGCCGAGCGACAAGGACGGCTTGGGCGTAGGGATCAAATTCAACGGCGCATACGCATCGGTTTCTCCGCAGTTGACCTGCAAGGATTCCTCCACCAGCGCCCGCGAAAAGATGAAGCTCATTCACTCGTCGTCCTCTGTTAAGTGGTCAGCCTCAATGGCTGGGCGCTCGGCTAGCATGTGGCAGCTGGTTAGCATGAAAGCGCCGCGCTGCAGATCTGTTGGCGTTGTGACGGCGCCCACCCGTCACCCGAGCACCCAGCGATTGCGCCGGGTTGCCGCGCCGCGCACGCGCGCCGCGCGGCACGTGGTTCACTGCTGCGCCGCCTGCGCGCCGCGCGCCAGGTCAGAACCGGCGAACGGATCGTCGCCGGCCTTCTCGGCGGCGGTCTTCTTCGTGTTCTTGCCGTCCTTCCCGACCAGGTCGGTTTGCTTTTCCTCGGGCGGCAGCAGCGTGATCTCGACCTCGGTCTGCGCCATGTGGTCGATGCGCCCTTGAACGTCAGCGCCGGGCTTCGAGTACGAGCTGAACATCACGAGGACCGTGCCGCCCGGCTGCAGGTCGACCGAAAAATCGGAGAGCTGCACCTCGCCGAGCTTGATCTCGGATGCTTCGGTCGCGCCACAGTGGTATACGAGGCGGTAGCCGGCGAAGTCCTTCTTCAGTTTCAGCGGCATGTGCACGAGCGGCAGGCGGCGCTGCGTCAGGTCGAGATCCTGACGCGGGAGCGACAGCTCGCTTTGGCCGTCGTCGTTCACCTTCGCCTTGCCGGTGTCCTTCTCGTAGAACGCTTTGCGCAAACCCGGCTCCAGCACGTCGAGCACCGTGTTGTCGGTCTGGAGTTCGTACTTCACGGAGCACGCGTGTTCGCGCTTTTCGCCCTTGAACTCGGGCACGTTGGTGACGCTGCGGACCTTCACGAGCGCGCGGTCGATTTCGAACATCTTCATCTGGGTATCTCCGGTGGTGGCGGGTTACTGCTTCTGCGGCGAGACGCGGCCGGCGTAGTGGCGCACGCGCTTCTCGACGTACTCTGGCACCGCAAACACGTTGCCGCCGTCGAACGCGGCGAACAGCGGGCGGAACAGCTCGCGGTCGATCGGGCAGATCGTTGGGTCGTGCCGGATCGCAGCGACGAGTCGGTGCAGGTCGTTGGACGTGTTCATGTCAGGCGCCGAGCAGCACTTCGCGGCGCCGGTTGTACGCTTCGGTCAGACGCTCGCGCACTTCGTCGGGGTAGTCGCGCACTTCGTCGACGCAGATGTCGAGCACGTCGACATCGGTGCACGACTCGATCCGGCGCATCATTTCCGCCTCGTCGACGATCGGGCCGTCAGCCGGCTGCGGTGCTTCGTCGGCCGGCTTCTTCGGCTTGCGCGCCGCGCCGCGCGCTGCAATGTCCTTCAGCGTCGTCGTCTCGCCGGCGGCCGCCGTGGGTTCGCCCATCTCAAACCACTCTTCCGGGCCGCTCATACCGTCGCGCAGGCTCGCGTAGATGCGCTTGAGGCTGACGACCTGCGCCGGCGTGATCGCGTCCAGGCGGCGCTGGATTCGTTTCTCGATGTGTTCCTTCGTCACGCCGAACTGGTCGAATGCGGCGATGATTTTCTGCACCGCCTCCGGCGACGTGTCGGCCTTCGCCTTCAGCGTCACTTCGGCCTGCTGCATGGCCGCGTCGACGACGTCGCCGGGGATCAGCGCGAGGATGCAGGCACGCACGCGGCGCTGCGCCTGGTTGGCGATCAGCTCGTAGATGTCCCGCTCGTCCTTCAGCTGGTAGCCGCCGGTCTTCGTATCGCGCCAGTGGCGCACGATGAACTGCAGGCGCTTCGTCGTGCGGCTTTCCAGATCGACGCAGAATGCTTCGACTTCCGAGAACGGCACACCCTTCGCGTCGACGCCGCGCGAGCGCTCGCGGAAACCCTGCTCGATGTTTCCCCACTGCTGCGCCATCGCTTCGGCTGCGCGGATGCTCGGGCCGCTGATGTCGCTGCCGCCGCGCGAGAACTGGTACTGCGACTGCTCGGCCAGCGTCGGGCGCGTGAACGCGTTCAGGATCTTGTCGGTATTCGCGATGACATCGCGCGGGAACTGCTGCGCCATCAGGTACTTGACCTGTGTTTCCGCGAGTTCGCGGCTCTGGTCCTGCCGAGCGCCGGCAGTATCGGCGACGGCCGTGCTGCGATTGCCAAACGGGGATGCAACGAGTTCGTTCATGGTTCAGTCCTGAAAGGCCCATGCGGGCAAGGTGATGAGGGAGATTGCAGGGGGGTAGCCAGGCCACTGGCCGGATGCTTCGCAACGCGCGTATGTGGCGAGATTTCGCGCATAGTCGGCGCGGCCCTGCACGCGCGACATCTCATCGAGCATCATCGCGTGCGCGGCGTGCGGGTAGTCGGATTCGACCGCGACGAACACGAACGCGAGCACATCGACGTCGGCGGCGATCGAGAATCCATCCGAATACAGGGCATCCTGGACGTGATAACGCTTGCGCGCGGCCTGCCGCCGGAACTCGTCCGGCGCAGCGCTGCTGAACGTCTTCACGTCGAGCAGGATCACGGCCGATTCGCTGACGTCACTGGCGAAGTCCGGCCGGCAGCGACACGCCACGCCCGTCGCAGGATCCGTCCAGAACGCCGACACCTCGGCACGGCCGCGCGACAGCGCCTCGCGAATCTCCGGCAGCGCGCGGACGGCGTCCGACTGACGCCATGCTGTGTCGTACTGGTCCTGCTGGATTGCGATGCGGTCCGGGTTCGCCTCGACGAACTCTTTCCATCCCTTCGTGTTGCGGTTCAGCGCCGGGCCGAGCACATAGCGCTTCGAGAACTCGTCGGGTTCGAGGATCGCGCAGTGCGCGAGCGCCCCTTCGAGCTGACCGCCGCGTGTTACGGGTGCCGGCCGCTGCGGATCGCGATGCAACGCCCAGAAGTGCGCGGGCGACACGTTGATCGTATCGAGCTGCGACTTGCTGACGGCCGCGTGCCGGTGGTACTCGTCGATGTCGAGGTGTTCGATAAGCATCACGTCCCCCAAGCCGCGCGCACCGCGAGCGTGGAATCCGGGATCGACGCGATGCCGATCGCGCACAGGAACGCGATCACGATCGCGACGATGATCCCGGCGACCGGGCTGCGTTCGAACAGGCGGTCGAGCGCGTAGCAGAGGTAGGCGATCGGGTTCATCGAGCGAGCCCCGCGAGAAGTTCATAGGCCGGCGCGACACCCGACGCGATCAGATACAGCGCGCCGAGCACCGCGAGCGGGAACCAGTCGGGTAGGCGGGTGAGAGGGGCGCGCATCACCAGCCCTCCTTGCGGAGTTCAGCGCGGCCGATTGCGCCGATCGAGCGTTTCACTGCGCCGAGCGCCTTCTTTGCCAACTTCCGTTCGAGCACAAAGCCATATGCCTTCAGGCAGCAATCGCAGTTCTCGAAGAGATATTCGCGAATCTCCGCATCTGTCATGAAGACGGCATAGCCTTGGTCGTCCTTGTCGGGCGTGAACGCATCCTTCAGGTGTGTGACATCGTTGGGATCGCCGTACACCATGCCGTCTTCGCCAATGCCGTAGGTTCCACGAACGCCCTTGCAGTAATGAAGGACGCTTGCGATTTCGCTCGTGAGGCGCTTGATTTCCGCGTTGAGACGCGCGTAGTCGGCGCATGCCTTGAGGGCCTTCGCGCTCATCAATTCACCCCCGCAATCGTCACGTGCCGCACCGGCTCAGGCGCAGCCTTGCGGCTGGCCTTGATCAGCGCGGCGTCGAGGGCGAGGCGGACGCCGGACGTGAGACGGCTGTTACCAGCGTCGGCGTCGGCGGCGATCAGTTCGAGGGCCATTGCCATGTCGAACGAAGCTGCGAACAGCAGGGCGTTTCCCGGCGTGTCGATGTGCACTTCATTCAGCGAGGCCAGAGTCATCGGCGAATGCACCGAGCCGATGTGGAGGTGTCGACCGGTGCCGCTGACGTGGTACGGCCCCGGCGTGTGCTTGATCTCGTTCATGCTTCACCTCGCGCGCGAAGCATGGCGTCGGCAATCGCGTAGCAACGCCGTGCATCGTTGATTTCATGTCCAGGCTGAAACCACTGCGGCGCGGGGAGAGGGTCGGGATTACGAGAAAGCAACGCCTGCATCGCCTTCGCCGCGAAGTAGTCGCGCACGGTCAGGCCGCCGTGCAACATCGCTTCCGGCTCGTATTCCGCGCTGCCGTCCATTTCGACGCGCACGCAGCGGAGCTCGACTACCTGCCCGAACGCCGGGCCGCCGTCGTTGATCTTGTCCATGTGGTCCCTCGGTGTGGTGCGCGGCCGCAGTTATGCGCGCGACGTGGCGAGCCACGCAGCGAGGCGCGTCATGGCGTTGTTGCGCTTGTACGATTCCTTGTCTTGCTCGGGAATCGTGCCCGGCAGCGCATCGAAGAACGCATGAAGCTGCTGCAGTTCAGCCTGCGCTTCTTCGGCGCGCTTCTCGTGGTACTTAATCGTCTTGGTATCGATCTCGACCTTCTTCTCCAGCTCTGCGATGCGAGCTTGGGCGTTCTTCAGGAGCGTCGTAACTGCGGGCTTGCGTTGGGCCATGATGGTCTCCAGGTGGCTACGGTGGTTTGCGGCTCAGCCGCGGTGGTGGTCGTCGTCGTTCACGCGTGCGATCGCGCACACGATCGCGACAGCGGCGAAGATCAGCAGCGCAGCGGCGCCGATCAGGAGGCGGGTGGTGGTCATGCTCAATACCCCTTGCGCCGCGCGATGCCTTCGGCGGCCGCGTTGAACGCGTCTTCGAAGAGGATTTCGAGCAGGTAGACGAAGTGGGCGTGGTCCGACTTGTCGAGGAAGGCGTTCATCACCTTCGCGCGGAAACTGGCCGGCAGCTCCGCCATCGCGTCGATCACGTCGTCAATCTCGACCTCGGCCGATGCGCGCTCGAACGCCGCTTGCTCGGCGTCGATCGCGTCGTCGTACTCGCGCTTCGTGCGGTCCGACCAGAAGTCGGCCGCGCGTTCGGTGGTGGTGGTCCGCAACATTTCAGGCCCCCACGCGCACGAACGAGCCAGCGACGAATGCCTCACCGGTCGCGTTGAACAGCTCCCGGCACATCGCGTTCTGCAGGCGCGCGCCGCTGTCGTCGAACGCGACGGCCAGACGTGCGCCGTTCGCGAGGATTCGCTGCTTCAGCTCGAACGCGAAGACATCGGCAGCCGACGGCAGCGCGCGCGGGGTGATCGGGTGGGGGTGGAGCATGGTTTCCTCTGGTTCAGACCGTCTATGGCTAGAACGATAGACCCTAATCGGTCTGAGTGTCAAGCCATAAACGGTCTGAATTTCGCGAGGACGAAAAAAAACCGCCCGGAGGCGGTTGGTGCTGTTGCTTGAGCTTTACATCGAGGCCTTGCGTTTGCTTGGGCAGCCTGCGTTGAACATTGATTCGCTGGCGCTTCCCGGAACCACTTCAAACATATCCTCTGGGGCCGGGGCTTTTATCGGCTGAAACATCCCGGCTGTTGCACCTTTTCCGGATTCGCCGGTGTAATAAATCACCATTCCGACGGCAAAGGTCCCCTGCTTGCAATCAAATATTTCAAGTTCTTTTGCGCTTCGATATGGCTGTCGAATGAATGCGCCTTCAGCTGCCTTTTCCTCGGCAAAGGACTTCAGGAACCATGCTTTTGTTCTGCCATCGGGTAGGTGTCGAATAGATGACGGATCAAACGCGAGCGAATAGGTGCCGTTATCAGCGATAGTGCGCCAGTCCGTTGCCTGCGCAACAGAACATAGAAACAGCCCGCACACGGCGAAAGCGAGATATTTTTTGTTCATTCCGGTATCCATTTTCCAATGACAACACCAACGATCCGCGAGCCCTTCGGCATCGCGAATACCCCGTTCGGCCAGTTCGGATTCAGTGCCTTCAACAGCATTGTGCCGTCGTCGTCCATCAGCAGCTGCTTGAACGTGGCTCGATCATCGTGATCGACCCGTACAACGACCATGCTCCGATTGATTGGATCGCGCCCTGGGTCCACGGCAATGAAGTCTCCGGGCGCGTATGACTTCGGGCCGGTCGGATCGTAGTTGCTCTCGCCGACCACTCGTAGCACGAAGGCGTTCGGCCCGTGATTGAACGGGCACGGAATCCAGTCCTCCGCATCGCCCGGCTGAAAGTTATCGACTACCTCTGTCCAGTTCCCCGCCTGCACCCACGAAATCAACGGCAATTTCCCTCTGATGGTCGGGCCGCTAACGACGTTCTCGTCGAAAGGCCCTTTGTCTGACGCTGCAGCGATTGCCATGCGCTGCTCGCGCGTCAGGCCATGCTCGTCCGTCTCCCCGTAAAGATAGCTGACGGCCACGCCGAACGCGTCCGCTATCCGCTTGATGTTGTCGGCGGTCGCGTTCACTTCGCCGCGCCGGATACGACCAATGGTCGTCTGGCCGATTCCCGTGCGGGCGGCCAGCTTCTGTTGTGTGCCGAGGGCCGGCGAGCGATCCATCAGCGCTGCGAGCCGCTTCCCGACGATGTCTTTCGGTAGTTCTTTCATGTAGCCAATTATGGATTGCATCATCGTCCCTCTGTGGCTTGTTGGAATAGCCATAAACGGTCTATACTTCGGCAAAACACCCCCTCGGAGCCGAAAATGGTCCCCAGTGAAAAGCCGTCCGTATTCGTGAAACGCCGCCTCGCCGAGACGCGCGGGCGCTGGCCCGACGTCGCGAAAGGTTCCGGCGTTTCGATTTCCACCATCCGCAAGATCGGCCAAGGCCAGATCAAAGACCCCGCCGTCAGCAAGATCGAAGCGCTTGCGGACTACTTCGCGCGGCTCGATCAGTTCGAATCGGGCTCGCTCCAACCCGCCCAGGTGGCCGCATGAGCACCGTCGAAACAGTTTCGTCTGACGAGATCGAAAACACCCGCAAGCTCGGTGCACGGATCGAAGGCGAGGTATTGCGCGCGATTGCACGGGCCACGCAGGCGCATGCAGCGGAATGCCTGGGCGTGTCGGCAAGCACGGTGAGCCGGATGCTGGAGGATCTGCCGCGGTGGGCCGTGCTGTTCGCTGCGGTCGGCCTGCAGCCGGCGCCGGTCGACGCGATCGTGGTCGAGCAGAAGGAGTTGCAGTCGCTCGAGCTGATGGCGCTCAAGTACCTGCAGTCGAAGCACCAGCAGTGGTGAGCGCGATGGCCGAACTCCCGAATCCTCTCACCCCTGCCGACTGCGACCTGCGGAACTTCCGCGAGATGCCGATCGACGTTCCGCGGCTGCTCGGTTCCGACCTCGTGCATGACGAATCGCCGGAAGCATGCTGGTCGGCGATGCTGCTCTGGTGCGTCTCGTGGCACGAGGTGCCGGCCGGCAGCATGCCCGACAACGACGAGTGGCTCGCGAAGCGCGCGGGATATTGGCACAAGGGCAAACTCGATCCGACGTGGCATACCGTGCGCGATGGTGCGCTGCACGGCTGGATCAAATGCAGCGATGGCCGGCTATATCACCCCGTGCTGGCCGAGAAGGTCAATGCTGCGTGGTTCTCGAAGCACCGGCACGCGCACGACAAACTCGGCGAGCGCATGCGGAAACGGAACAAGGCGCGGCTGGAAAAAGGCCAATCTCCGCTGGAAGTACCCGATCTCGAAACGTGGATCGATATGGGTCGTCCGCTGGAACGCGAACTGTTTCCGGAGGAATTCCCATCTGTTTCCACCGGAAAGTCGCAAGCGCCATCCGGAAACGCACCTGATGTTCCGCCGGAAGACCCTCATGCTTCCGCTGGAATTCCGCCGGAAAACACTCTGAACAGAACAGAACAGAGCGGAGCGGAGCGGAGCGGATCTGTTAACCCCGTAGGTTCTGTCATCGCTTCCGGTAAACCCGCGCGAGACGCGCTCGACGATTTTCGCCCGAAGGACGCGGCCGAGTGGCTTCGGCACTTCCGCGACAGGCACGGCTTCGAGGCTGATCCGACGAACGTCAACGACCGGAAGAAGCTCTGGCCGGTCTTCGCGAGCTGGACGAACGCGGGGCTTACGGCTGCATTCGTCGACGCTGCCGTTGCCGCAGCGATCCGGGATGCGAGCGAGCCCATCGTCTGCCTGCCGCTGTACGTCGACCGGTGCATGGCGAATGCGAACGCCGCGCGCGCCTCGCCCTCCGCACGCACCGAGCGCGACGAGCGCCGCCGCAACGGCTGGGCCGAACTCACGGGCACCAGCACCTCCCCTGACCGAACCGCAGCACAACCCGCAGAGGTGATCGATGGACATGTCAAACGCATCGGCTGAGATCTGGCCGCAGGATGCCGTACCCGAGCATTGGGTCACGGAGCTGTTCAAGCGCATGGGCCGGATGTGGGGCAATGCGTTCCTCGAAAAGTGGCCGCAGGACGACCTGTTCGGCGTGAAGATCGAGTGGGCACGCGGCCTGCGCAAGCTGTCGTCGAAGGAGCTGAAGGCCGGCGTCGAGTCACTCATTACGCTCAAGTTCCCGCCGTCGCTGTCCGAGTTCTACGCGCTCTGCAAGCATTCGCGCGCCGTCGAATTCACGCCACACGCGGCGCTCACAGACCAGTCCCGAGCACGTCCGGAAGTCGTGGCCGCGAACCTGTCGCTCGAACGCGAGATCGTCGCGCCGCTTGCCGCGCCGCGTGCGATCACTGCCGAATGGGCGTATCGGCTGCTGATGCGCGGTGCATCGGCGTCCGGCAAGCCGCTGACGTCGGGCGTCTTGCGCTGCGCGACCGACGCGATTTCGTCGCCCGCTGGCCGACGCGTGATCGATGAATGCCCGAATGCGTCGCTGGCCGACGAGTACCGGAAGATCCGCGACACCATCGTCGAAAACTATCGTGCGCAGGGATTGCGGCTCTGGAGCGTGGCATGACGCACCACACGAACGACGCGCGCGCGTGCGCGCATTTGGGGCAGGAGGGCGCATGCTGATCCTCGCCATCGACCCCGGCACCACGCAGAGCGGATGGTGCGAATACGAGGCCGACACGCACCGTGTGCTCGATAGCGGCGTGTTTCCGAATGCCGAGTTGCTCGCGCGATTGGAGCGGCCTTCGCGGGCGGATGCGTTGAGCATCGAAATGATCGCGAGCTACGGCATGGCTGTCGGCCGCGAAGTGTTCGAGACATGCGTATGGATCGGCCGGTTTCAGCAGGCATGGCGCGATCCTGATGCCGTGCGGCTCGTGTATCGCCGGGATGTGAAGCTGCACTTGTGCGGCACGACGCAGGCGAAAGACCCGAACGTGCGTCAGGCCATCATCGACCTGTTCCCGCGCGTCGGCGGTGGCAAGACGCCGCAGATCGGCACGAAGTCGCAGCCGGGTCCGCTTTACGGCGTTTCCTCGCATGCGTGGCCGGCGCTTGGCGTCGCTCTTACGTCTGTCGCGAGGTTCGCATGAACCTCGTCCAACTCGCCGGCATGCTCCCGCGCGACCCGCTGTTCCGCGAATGGGTCGGTGGCTTCGTCAACGGCGAGCCGGTCACGGTCGACCAGGCCGCGCAGTTCGTGCGCATCGTCTGCAAGGTCGAGTCGCGACGCGAACTCGCGACCGACGCGCACGCGATCGATCGCTTTCACCACTTCCTGCGCCGGCCGTTCATCGACTGGCGCGACAACCAGCAGCACCAAAGGAGAGCAGCATGAGCGACATCAACGCAGCACCGAGCACCACCGAGCCCTCGAACGAGGCGGCGAAAACGGACATGCAGGGGGCTGGCACGGCCGCGGTGGGGGAGTCGAGCACTGCCGCTGCGCAACCTTCGGCGCTTGTACCGGGCGCCCCGGGTGCTCTCTCGGCTCAACCGGTGTCGGACATGCAGGCATCGGTGGGATCTGGCGACGCCGTGCAGGGTGACGACCCAAACGCCGCTGCGTCGCCTGCGGCCGGCCAATCCGCAAGCGACACTGCATCGTCTGCGCAGGATGCATCGCTCGGCGGCGACACCGCGGCGGATGCCTTGCGCGCTGAGATCGCGTCGCTTCAGCAGCAGCTGACCGACACGCACGCCGAGGTCGCGAAGTGGCAGGGGCTGTACAACGCGGCCACGGCGGCCAAGCCGCACGCGCAGTCGCTGCTGCAGAAGCTCGAAGCCGGCGAGGCGATTGTCATGGGCGACCTGCAGTCGCGCCTGCGCGCCTTCGTGGACGCGCTGTAACGCATGACCCGAGTCGAGCCCGCCCGCGCCGTCGATTGGTTCCGCGTCCTTGAGGACGTGCGGCGGGCCGACTTCACCCTCGCCGAGATTGCGCAGTACACGCAGATCCCGCGCACGACGCTGCTCGGCTATCGCAACCTCGGCGCCGAGCCGAAGCACTACGCGGGCGTCACGCTGCTGAAGCTTTGGGCGCAAGTCACGGGCAACGCACCCGATGACGCGCCCACCGTTCAGCGCATGCCGTCCGTCTCCGAATCCCTGCGATAGACGGGAATCCGACACCCTCGCAGTCCGATACTCGCCTGCACCATCCACGGAGGTGCAGGAATGTCCAAACGAACCTACGCAACGCAGCTGCCCGGCGCGGCCGCGATCACGCCGACCGAAGACGGGCCCGCGCCGATCGTCGGCGCCGATACCGATGCGGTGCTGACCATCGCCGGCCGCGAAGTGCCGCTCGCCGAGATCGTGATCGGCGCATTCGAAACGAGCGGCATGTCGGCCGAGGAATGGGCCGCGGTCGATCCGCAGGTGCGCGACGACCTGGTCGGCAAGAAGCGCAAGGAACTGGAGCAATCGCTCGCGGGTGCCGGCGAACTGCCGTCGCAGGAGACGGCGCGTAAGGCTGCTCTCGCCGCCGTCGCGGCGCGCCGCGAGCAGCGCCAAGCGGTTGCGGCCGGAATGTCGACGGGAGCCGGATCGGCCGAGCGCAAGCTCCCACACCGCGACGAGATCGACCCGATGGACATCGCCGGCCCCGTGCTCACGCAGCAGGGCTGGATCGTGCCGTCGGCGCCGCGCGAGATCCCGCGCAACTTCAAGTAACGGGAGCCGACCATGTGCGATGTTCTCGGCGCGATCGGCAGCTTCTTCGGCGGCGGCAAAAGTGCCAGTGTGGCGCCCGCGGCGACTACGACCACCACCGCAGCGAGCGCGGCGAGTACGGCAGATGCACAGGCAGCGCAGGCAGCGAGTGAGCAAGCCGCAGCTGACAAGCGCCGCCGCGCTGCACAAAGCCTGCTTGCGACTGGCGCCGGCAGTTCGACGGGAGCCTCGTCGTCCTCCGTGCTTGCGAGCGCGAAGAACACGCTCGGCCAGTAGGAGGCGCGCGAATGTGTGACATCGGCCAAATTCTGCAGGGCTTTGTCGGTAACTCCGGCGGCAAGGTGTATGCGGACACGGGGAAGCCAGTCAATCCGCCGCAGCAGTCGGCCGCAGCGAGCGCTGCGCCGGATGCAGCTGCGGGCGCGCAAGGTGCCGTCGACAAGCGTCGGCGTGGCGTCGCGAGCTCTCTCGCGAGCGGCGCTGCTGGCAGTGGCGGTACCGGCGTTCCGTCCTCTGTTCTTTCGTCCGCGAAATCTTCACTCGGGCAATAAGCCATGATCGACAGCCTCGGCGAAACTCTCGCGAAGCGTCTCGAAACCCTGAAGTCGAAGCGCCAGGTCCACGAGCTGGTCTGGCGCAACTGCTTCATGCTCACCGATCCGGTGCGTGCATCCGGGCTCGACGGCCAGATGATGGACGCGAACCAGATCGCGCAGGTCGTGTCGCTGATCTTCGACTCGACGGCGACCGATGCGAAACGCACGCTGGAGGCGTCGATCATGTCCGGCATGACGCCCGCTAACTCGCTCTGGTTCACGATGACGGTGAACGGGACCGACGACGAGGGCGAGCGGTGGCTCGACGAGGCAAGCGAGGTGCTTTGGCAAAACATCCACAGCGCGAACTTTGACAGCGAGGCAGCTGACGGCATCGCCGACTGCATGGCCGGCTGGTTCGCGTTGTACGTCGATGAGAACCGCGACACCGGCGGCCTGTACTTCGAGCACTGGCCGATGGCAGGCGTGTACTGCGCAGCATCGAAGCAGGGCGGCCCGGTCGACATCGTGTTCCGCTGCTACCAGATGACCGCCGAGCAGTGCGTGACCGATTTCAAGCAGCGCGGCGACTCGCTGCCGCCCGAGATCATCGACAAGGCGAAGAATAAGCCCGATGAGCTGATCGACCTGTGCCAGGCGATCTACCCGCGCGACGTGTACATCGTCGGTGCGCTGCGCGCGAAGAACATGCCGATCGCGTCGGTGACGTTCGCGTGCAACCACAAGCATGTCATCCGCGAGTCGGGCTACCACGAAATGCCCGTGATCGTCGCGCGCTGGAAGAAGATCCCGAATAGCGTCTACGGCGTCGGCCCGCTGCTCGACGCGCTGCCCGACATCCGCACGCTCAACGACATCGTCAAGCTCGAATACGCGAACCTCGACCTTGCTGTGTCGGGCATGTGGATCGCCGAGGACGACGGGGTGCTGAACCCGCGCACCGTGAAGGTCGGCCCGCGCAAGGTGATCGTCGCGAACAGCGTCGACAGCATGAAGCCGCTGCAGCCGTCGTCGAACTTCCAGCTCGCCGAGACGCGCATCGAGAAGCTGCAGGCGCAGATCCGCAAGACACTGATGGCCGACCAGCTCCAGCCGCAGGACGGCCCGGCTATGACGGCGACCGAAGTGCACGTGCGAGTCGACCTGATCCGACAGCTACTCGGGCCGATCTACGGCCGCCTGCAGGCCGAGTACCTGCAGCCGCTGATCGCGCGGTGCTTCGGTCTCGCATACCGCGCGGGCGTGTTTCCGCCGCCGCCTGATTCGCTCGGCGGGCAGAACTTCGCGGTGCAGTACCAATCGCCGCTCGCGCGCGCGCAGAAGCTCGAAGAGGTTTCCGCGATTGAGCGCCTGATGGGCGACCTGACCGTGATTGCGCAGGTCGACCAGAGCGCCATCGACAACGTCGACACCGACGAAGCCGTGCGGCAGACCGCGAAGAACCTCGGCGTGCCGGACGCGATCATGCGGCCGGTCAAGGACGTCGCCACGTTCCGCCAGAAGAAGCAGCAGGCCGCCGCTCAGCAGGCGCAGCAGCAGATGGGCATGGAGGTACAGGGCGACGTCATGAAGTCGATGGGTAGCGCGGCCGCCGGCCGCATGGTGGCGAACCAATGAAAGCGCAGATCGAAGGGGCATCCGTCGAGCAGCGCGCGACGCCGGACGACTATCGCGTCGTGTTTGAGAGCCCGGCCGGCGCGCTCGTGCTCGACGATCTCGTGCGGCGCTTCACGGGCGCCGTGTTCGTCTCGGGCGGCCAGGAAGGCGAGCGCGAGACCACATTCCGCCTCGGCCGTCGCGAGACCGTCGAGCACATTTTGCGAATGATCAACCGCGCCAACGGCGCAGAACCCGAAGGAGAGTGATATGTCCGGCACCTCGCAACTTACCGGCAGCGGCTGGATTGCCTACGGCGCGCCGCGCACCGATGACAAACCGTACGGCGTGCCGTACTACAGCGGCAAGCCGCAAGATCAGGTCGGCGAGAACGGCGACGTGACGATCGATCCCGTGACGCTCGTCGTCTACAAGAAGACGGCGGGTGCATGGGCCGCGCTTGCGCCGAGCGGTGCCGTGACCGTGCAGAACTCGGCCGGCACGGTCACGCGAAACCTGACCGCAACGAACGGCGTGGTGACGCTGGCCGCTACCGATGCCATCGTCGCGAACGGCGTCACGATGACGCTGCAGAAGTCGGACGGCACGACGTCGGCCGGCAACGCAACCCTCAACAGCCCGGCCACGGCGATCGTGTCGGCCGGCGCGCTCACCGCCGTGAAGGCCGCGGCATAACGGAGGTCTCATGTTCTTCAGGAAATTCGTGCTGATGGACGCTGCCGGCGGCGACGGTGGTAGCGCAGGCGGTGGTGCTGCTGCGGCCGGCGGCGAAGGTGGGGGCGGCGCATCAGCTTCCGGCGGCGGTTCAGCGCTTGCGGCCGGGGCCGGCGCTGGCGGCGAAGGAGCGGGCGCAGGAGCGGGCGCTGCTGGCGGTGCTTCCGCGGCCGGCGCAGGTGGTTTCGACTGGCTGCCGGAGAAATACCGCGTGAACGGCGCCGACGGCGCGCTCGATCTCACTGCGTCCGCGCAGAAGCTGGCCGGCGGCTACGGCGAGCTGTCGAAACGCATGGTCGACGGTGGCGCGCCGCCGGCAGCGGCCACCGAGTACCAGGTGACGATTCCGGAACAGTTCAAGGATGCGGTTGGCGACCTGAATAACGACAAGCTGTTCACCGAGTTCCGCTCCGACATGCACGCGCTCGGGCTGTCGCAGAAGCAGTTCGACGGCGTCATGGCGAAATACTTCTCGGTCGTCCCGGGTCTCGTGGCCGGCGGCCAGCAGTACAGCAGCGAATCGGCAACGGCGGACCTGCGCAAGACGTGGGGCGACGATGCGACGTTCCAGAAGAACGTGGGTCTCGCGTTCCGCGCGAGCACGGCAGTGGCGAAGGCCGCCAGCATGTCGTTCGACGATCTCGAAAAGGCCGGCCTCGCGAACAACCCGACGTTTATCCGGATCATGGCCGCGCTCGGCCCCGAGTTCGCCGAGGACACGTCGAGCAACGGCAGCGGCGGCGGCTTCATGTCCGAGGACGACGTGAAGAAGCTGATGATCTCCGAGGCGAACACGAACCCGAAACACCCCGACCACAAGGCGACGCGGGCGCGGATCGACGCGTACTACAACCGCAAATACGGCGACACGCCGATCGTCTGACGACAAACAGCAGCAGCCGGTTTGCCCCGCTTCGGCGGGGCTTTTTTATGCGCGCTCGATTTGGTCGGGATTCCGACAGGCACGTCGGCCGAAGATGCAACGCATTCGGCCCGCGGTGGCGCGCGGAACACCCGACGAGCCCGGTAGCACACGTTCGCCGACGTGAGCCCGTAACAGGCCCGCATATCGCGGAACACCCTGAAGGCGGCAAGACGACATCGAACCTTTTGGGAGTTCTCTCACCATGAGCACGAACAACGAAACGATCACCCAAGCCTTCGTGCAGCAGTTCGCCGACGGCTACATCATGGCCGCGCAGCAGAAGGAATCGCGCCTGCAGGCGACCGTCAGCAACTACGGCGACGTCACGGGCTCGAGCTTCACCGCGAACAACATGGGCGCGACCGAGGCAAACGACGTCACGTCGCGCCTGTCGGACACCGTCTGGAACGACAACCCGAACGACACGCGCGTCGCGCTGATGCAGGACAAGGACTGGTCGACCCCGATCGACAAGTACGATCTGCCGAAGCTGAAGGCGAACCCGCAGGGCACGTACATGCAAAACGGCCTCGCCGCTCTCAACCGCAAGAAGGACGCCGTGATCTACCAGTCGCTGATCGGCACGTCGATCACGCGCGCTGGTGAAGCGCTGCCGTACGGCTCGATCGCGCTGCCGTCCTCGCAAAAGATCCTCGACGGCGGCGTCGGCATGACGAAGGCGAAGCTGATCACGGCGAAGAAGCTGTTCCGCAAGAACGAGGCCGACGAGCAGAACGGCGAAGACCTGTACATGCTGTACGACGCCGAAATGCTGGAGGACATCCTGAGCGACACGACGCTCACGTCGGCCGACTTCATGGCCGTGCAGATGCTGCAGGACGGCAAGCTGTCGGGTCACTGGCTCGGCTTCACGTGGGTGCCGTACGAAGCACTCGCGACGAGCGGCACGGTGAAGACCACGTGCGCGTATGCGAAGTCGTCGACGCAGTTCGGTGTCGGTCTGAACCGCGACATCGACATCGGCCCGCGCCGCGACAAGCGCAACGCGATCCAGATCTACATCGGCGAATCGTACGGCGCCGTGCGCACCGACGAGAAGAAGGTCGTCACGATCGACTACCAGTTCTGAGCGTGATGTGATGGGCGGCGCAGCGCGCCGCTCCCCATCGATCTCGAAACGAAACAGGAGCACATCATGGCAGAAACCAACTCGGTACAGATGGCAAAGGTGCTGGGCGCGCCGAACGCGAAGCTGCAGCCGAACGAAACCGGCGGCCGATCGAGGATCATGTTCGGCCAGGTCACGTCCATTGCGGGCGCGATCGGCGACACGATTTATTTCGGTCGCATTCCGGGCGGCTCGCGCATCACGGCGGTGACGATCAACAACGCAGCGGGCACGGCGTCGTCCACGCTCTCGATCGGCGTGCGCAAGGCGAGCGACAAGTCGGGCGCGGTTCCGGCTGGGCTGTCGGCGGCGACCGCGATCAACGCTGCGCAGGGCGTGTCGGCGTTGACGGGCTCGCTCGTGAACGCCGGTCAGACGTACGTGACGCCGTACGAAGTCGACGTCTACGGCACGATCGCGGGCGCTGCGACGCCGGCCTCGCCGGGTCAGCTGATCTCGGTCACGGCTCACTACGTGAACGACTGATCCGCGCCATTCCCGGCGCGGTGGAGGAAGTATGCCGGGGGCGCTCGCTCCCGGCTTTTTTGTTTGAGGACCGACCATGACCAGCAGCATTTCGATCTGCTCGAACGCACTGCTTCAGCTCGGCGACAAGCCGATCGCCTCGTTCAACGAACCGACGGACCGCGCGAGGGTATGCTCGAACCTGTACCCTGACATGCGCGATGCGGTCCTTCGTGCGCATCCGTGGAACTCATGCACGAAGCGAGTCGTGCTCGCGCCGCTCGCCGAGGCACCGGCATTCGACTACCCATATCAGTTCCAGCTTCCGGCCGACTGGCTGAAAACGTTGCAGGTCGGAAGTGCACGATGCCCGCTGAACTTCACGGCGGAGGGACAGCGCATCCTCGCGTTCGTGAACGCGTTGCCGTTCGTCTACATTTTCAGGAACGAGGTCGAATCGACGTGGGAATCGACGCTCGTCGACGTGATGACGGCCGCGATGAAGATGCGACTTGCATATCCGATCACGCAGTCGGCAGCAATGGCTCAGACGACGCAGACCGAGTTCACCACGTTGCTGAAGCAGGCCAAGGCGATCAACGGGCAGGACGACGACACCGAGACGATCGGCGATTTCCCGCTGCTGGAGTCGCGCTTGTCCAGCTACACGACTGCGCCTGGTCGCGCGCCGGGGCGGTAAGCCATGGCGAAAGTCACCACGATCCAGTCGAATTTCAACGCGGGCGAGCTGTCTCCGCCGCTCGAAGGGCACATCGACCTCGATCGGTACGCGAACGGCGTGAAGACCATGCTGAACGCCATCCCGCAGATCGAGGGCGGCGCACGGCGCCGGGCAGGTTTCCAGCAGATGGCGGCGACGAAGACGACGGGCACGACGCGGCTCGTGCCGTTCGTGTTCAGCAAATCGCAGGCGTATTTCGTCGAGCTGGGCGCATCCTACGCGCGCTTCTATTCGGTCGACGGCCAGATCCAGCAGGCCGGGACGCCCATCGAGATCGCGACGCCGTGGACCGCCGACAAGCTTTTCGAGCTGGAATATGCGCAGGGCAGCGACACGATGTTCGTCGCGCACCCGTCGATGCCGATGAAGCGGCTTGTGCGCATCCTGCAAACCGCATGGGCGATTAGCGATGCGCCGTTCGATCCCGGTCCGATCGACGAGATCGGCGTGCGGCCGTTCGCAGCGATCGTGCTGTCGTCGACGGCGCTAGGCACGGCCAGCGCATCGGCTTCAGCTGACGCATTCCTCCCAAGCGACGTCGGCCGCAACATCGTCGCCGGTGCTGGCGTCGCCCAGATTACTGCGGTCGCCAGTTCGACGAGTGCAACCGTTTCGATTACGAGTGCGTTTACATCGGCATCGTTCGGTGCCAATGGTTGGAAGATCGACGGCTCGCCTCTGGTTGCGATCACGCCGAGCAACGCGAAGCCTGTCGACGGTGCCGTGACGCTCGTTGCCGATGGCCCGGCAATTGCGGTTCAGAAAGTCTCGCTATCGGGCACGACGATGACGCTGGAGACCGTGAATCCGCACGGTCTGGTGGTCGGCCAAAATTTCGTCCTGTCTGGATTCGAGTCAGCGGGCCTCGATGGTTTGTACCCGGTGGCGACTGTTCCGGACGCGACGCACATCACGTTCAATTTCACTGGAACGCTGCTCGAAGGAAGTGTGCTCGGCGCGCTCTATGCGTACGGAGTCGGTCAGGCATGGCGATCGAGCGACGTCGGATCATATGTGGCTATCAATGGCGGCCTGATCGAGATCACGCAGGTTGTCGACGCATCGAAAGCATACGGCCGCATCGTGAAAGTGCTGTCGGCCACTATCACGGCCTCGCCGAGCGGCTGGTCGCTGAAGACGTTCATGTGGAACCCGATCGACGGCTATCCTTGCGCGGTGAGTCTGTACCAGCAGCGGCTGTACGCGGCTGGCTCCGGCGGGTTCCCGGAACGGATCTGGGCGAGCGGCACGGGCCTCTACTACGACTACACGCCAGGCACGAACGACAGCGACGGCTTTTCGTACGACGTCGCGTCCGACCAAGTGAACCAGATCATGCACCTGGCGTCGTCACGCATCCTCACGGTGCTGACGCAGGGCGAGGAATTCACGGTTGACGGCGGCTCGGCCGGCGCCATCACGCCGACGAACATCAACGTGCGCAGCCAGTCGATCTACGGATGCGCGCGGCCGCGCCCGGTGCGCGTCGGCAATGAGCTGATCTTCCCGCAGCGCGCCGCGAAGAAGCTCCGGTCGATGGCATACGACTTCAACACCGATTCGTTCCGCTCGCAGAATCTCACGCGCCTCGCCGCGCACATCACTGAGTCGGGCGTCGTCGATCTGGCGTTTCAGGCCGAGCCGACGCCGGTCGTGTGGATGCTGCGCGCCGACGGCGTGCTCGTGTCGATGACCTATGACCGCGATGAGAACGTGTGCGGGTTCGCGCGTCACACGACGGACGGCCTGTTTAAGTCGGTGTGCTGCATTCCGGGCGACGAGGGCGATGTACTGTTCGCGGTCGTGCAGCGCACCGTGAACGGCAACACGGTGCAGTACGTCGAACGACTCGACGCCAGCGTGCAGACCGATGCAGCGATCGTCGGCACGAGCGACGCGGGCGGCACGGTATGGGTGAATCTCGGCTCGCTGGAAGGCAAGACGTGCGACGTGAAGGCCGACGACGTCTATATGGGCGAGTTCACGGTAACGGGCGGCCAGGTGACTCTGCCGCGGCCGGCGAAGAAATTCGAGATCGGCCTGCACTACGACAGCTCGATCGTCGCGCTGACGCCGAACCTGTCCGGCGGCCTCGGCACGTCGCAGGGCAACCAGCAGCGCACGGGCCGCGTGATCCTGCGCGTGCTCAACACGATCCGATGCCTGGTCAACGGCCAGATCATCCCGTTCCGCGAGTTCGGCGAGAACGTGCTCAACAAGCCGCCTGAGCCGTTCACCGGCGACAAGGACATCACGGAATTCGGGTGGGATTCATCGTCCGAAATCACCATCACGCAGGACCAGCCGTACGACTGGTACGTGCTCGCGCTCCTGCGCCAGTTCACCGTCAACACGGGCTGACCATGATCCGCAACGCTACTCCTGACGATGTGCCCGCGCTCGTCGAACTCGGCGAGCTGATGGCCGCCGAGTCGCCGCGCTACCGGCGTTACCGCTTCTCCGCGCCGAAGCTCGTTGCGCTGTTCGAGCGGCTGATTGCGAGCGAGGACGGCTTCCTGATGATGGCCGAGCGCGACGGCAGACCGATCGCCGTCATGGCTGCGATGGTCATGGAGCACTGGATGTCCGAGGACAGGATCGCGTGCGACTTCGGCCTGTTCATCGATCCGGCGCACCGCGGCGGGATGCTTGCCGCGCGCTTCGTGCGCACCTATCGCGAGTGGGCGTGCGAGCACGGCGCGATCGACACGTTCCTCGGCATTTCCACTGGCGTGCACGTCGAGCAGACGGCCCGCTTCTACAAAACGCTCGGTCTCATCGAGGCCGTCATAACTTTCGAGGTGCCGCATGTGTGACCCGATTTCGATCATGGGTGCTGTGACCACTGGGGCGAAGTATCTGCCCGCCGTCGCGTCCGTACTGACGTCCGCGAGCGGCGCGGCGCAGCAGGGCACGGCTGCCGAGCAGGCCGCGCAGTTCAGTGCGCAGCAGCAGCTGATGCAGGCAGACCAGACGCAGGCCGCCGGCTACCAGCAGGCGAAGCGCATCCGCGAGCAGGGGCAGACGACGGCCGGGCAGGCGACGGCCGCGCTCGCCGCGTCGGGCGTGAACGTCGGCACCGGCACCTCGAACGACGTGCGCGAGCGCATCGGCCAGAACACCGAGACCGACGCGCTGAACACGATCCTGAGCGCCGACACGAAGGCGCAGGCGATGCGCGGGCAGGCGCAGATGACGTTGGCGGCCGGCCAACAGCAGCAGCGCGCGGGCAACATGGGTGCGCTCGGCTCGGTGCTGTCCGGCGCGTCGAAGTTCATCACCGGCTGGAAGTCGCTCGCCAGCTCGTAATCCGGAGGAAACATGGCACGAATCCCACTCGGCGATCCGGCAAGCGCAGTTGCGCAGCCCGCGCCGGCGGTCCAGGCTGACCCGAACGCGTTCGGCGCGGCTACCGGCCGCGCACTGCAGGGCATCGGCGATGCCGGCACGCAGATCGCGGCCGGCCTGTTCCAGCAGAAACAGAAGCTCGACGATGACCTCGCGCGCACGAACGCCGCGGTTGCATACCAGTCGCACGCGACGAATGTGCAGTCAGCGATGAAGACGGCCGGCGAGCAGCTGGCGAGCGGTGCGATCGATCAGCCGACTTACCAGCAGCAGGTCGCCGACGCGCAGAAGCAGTCGTTCGAGTCGACGATCGGCGCGCTGCCGGGCGGCCACTACAAGAACATCGCGACAACGCAGTCGGCCGGTCTCGATCGCACGGTCGCGCTCGGCATGCAGGAGGCGCTGACGAAGAACACGCAGCAGCTCATCGCGACGAACGCGGCGACGCTGCTCGACACCGCCGGCAAGAGCATAGCGACGAATCCGGCCAGCATCGACGGGACTGTCGCGAGCACGAAGCAGGCGTATCTGAGCGCGGCGGCCGCAGCCGGTATTCCGCAGCCGCGTGCGATGCAAGTAGCGCAGGACTGGCAGGACACACAGTACGTGGCGCATGCGCAGTCGGCGGCGATCGCAGCGCGCGGCACGGGCGACCTCGCCGCGCTCACGCAGTTGGAGAAGGATCTGACGTCGCCGGACGGCTACTACGCGGGCAAGCTCGACGCGGGCAAGCGCAATCAGGTGCTCGCGTCTGTCGTGTCGAACCGGTTGTCGCTGGAAAACCAGATGAACAGCGAGCAGCAGGCGCGCGAGCGTAACGCGGTTACGGCAGTGAATCAGGGAACCGACCTGATGTCGCAGGGCAAGCGATTTACTCCGGAGTACACACAGCAGCTGATTGCGGACACGCGCGGTACGTCGCTCGAATCTCAGGCGCAGCAGCTGATCGCGCGCGCGGCAGCCGGCGCCGGTTTCTCGACGCTTTCGGTGCCGCAGATGCGCGCAGCAGTGCAGGCCAACGAGGCAAAGCAAAATCAGGCGGGTACTGATCCGATCGAAGCTGCTGCCATCAAGCAGCAGAAGCAGATCCTGACGGCATCTGACGAAGCTTACAAGCGCGACCCATGGAATGCGGCGCTGGAGCGCGGTGCGATTGCCGGCGTGCCCGCGATCGACACGTCTGGCATCACGCAGCTCGCGTCGTCGCTCGCGGCGCGCGCACAGCTCGCGCCAGTCGTCGAGGACAAGGCTGGCCGCCGCGTGTCGCTGTTGACGCCTGACGAAGCGCGCAGCGTGCTCCAGACTGTCGACGCGCTGCCGGCGAACACGAAGGCGCAGGCGCTCGCGATGCTCGGTCGCTCGATGGGGAACGCCGCGCGCATCAACGACCTGGCTGAGCAGTGGAAGGACAAGAGCCCGGCGGCGGCGCTCGCGATGAAGGCCGGTGCGGCCGATCCGTCGGGCGGCCCGCTGATGATGCAGAGCGGTATGCCCGTTGCGCAGTACATCCTGGACGGACAGGACGCACTGTCGAACAAGCTGGTGAAGGTCGATTCGGCGGCCGCGACCGGCATGCAGGCCACGATCGCGAAGCAGATCGGTGATGGCGTGCTGCCGACACAGCAACTTGCTGACGCACGCAAGACAGCATATTTCGCCGCCGTGGCGAGCGCGCGGAATAACGGCCGCGACGTTCCGAACTCGACCGACATCCTGACCGGAGTCAACGTGGCGACCGGCGGTCTGTCGAAGACCGGCGGCGTCGATCCGCGCGGCGACCGATACATGGCCGCGAAGCCGTGGGGATGGTCCGATGACGATTTCGACGGCGGCGTCAAGGCGGCGTCGGTCTCGAACATCGAGAACCAGCCCGGCGGCCGGCCGGTCGACAGCGTCATCGCGAACGGCACGAAAATCCCCGTCGACCAGTTCATGCAGCAGTTCGCAAGCTACCGGCTGCAGCGCATCGGCATTGGTGGCACGTATGCCGTTATGACTGGAGCGCGTGCAGTCACGGATTCAACCGGCGCGACGCTGCTCATCCATCTCACGAAACCTGTACCGAAACGCTGATATGCCGATCGATCCTCTCTACGAAGACACGACGACCGCCTACCTGTCCGGGCAGGGCAATGTTCAACTGCCGCCCGAACCAAAGCCGCAGCCGTCGACCGGCGTCGGCTCGATAGCACGCGCTGTTGGGCGCGGACTTGGCGAAGCCGGTGCGAATCTTGGCGCGTTCTATGCGAATTCGAGCGCTGCCGTTGGGCAACTCACAAACGACCCTGAATCCCTTACGTTTGACCCTGTTGCACTTCTCGCTTCAGACCAGCAGGAAAATATCAGGCGGGCAAAGGCCGGGCACCTCTTCGAATCACCCGTTGGGGGCACGTTCTACGATCTTGCCGCGACCTTCCGGCCCAACCCGACTACTACAACTCAAACCGATCAGATCGTGCAAGGGGCGGTGAGTGGTATTGGTCAGATAGTCGGAAGTGCGCCTTTCTTCGGGCCCGCTGCACCGTACCTTGGCGCAGCCTCAATCGGTATGGCTCGCGCCGAGCAATTGCAACGAGAAGGCGTTGACGTCGGGACGCGAACCCTCGTTGGTGGGGCAGAGGCAACTGTAGCGGCACTCGGGGCGAGATTGCCCGTGGCAGGTACAACGCTAGGCCGCACAGCGACGCTCGTCGCGGTCGGCGGTCCCGGTATGGCAGTAGCACAGGCAGTCGCCGAAAAATCGATATTGAAAAATGCCGGCTACGACCACCTTGCCGATCAGATTGACCCTCTTGATCCGACGAACCTCGCCGCCTCGCTCGCGCTCTCCAGTGTCTTCGGTGCGGCGCATGTCGGCGGCATGGCGATGAATGCACGCGCGGCGCGCGCCGCCGACCCCGCCACACCACTACCGACGCTCGACGTAGCCGTGCGCAAGCAGCTGCCGTACGACTCGCCAATCCTCGACGCATACGCAGTGCAGGTCGCGCAGCGCGAAAACATCCCAGCTTCGCTGTTGCTGTTCATCAAGAATCGCGGCGAAATGTCGAACAGCAATCAGGTCTCGTCGGCCAACGCGCAGGGTGTGATGCAGTTCATCCCGCGTACATGGAAGGCATTCGGGAATGGCGATCCAAAAGACCCGGTCAACTCGATCGACGCGGCAGGCCGCTATGCGAAGGACCTGATGCAGCGGTATGACGGAAATGTTCGCGCCGCACTGGCCGAGTACGACGGTGGCCTGGATCAAGCTGCGCTAGTTCTCGACAAGAAGGCGCCGTCGAAGTCTGAGACCGCAGCGTATCTGAAGCGCTACGACGACTACGTCGCGAACCATGCGATCGACGATTACCGCTTCAACCCGTCGCCGCAGGAGGTCGACGCCGCGCTGATGGCGCGCGGGCAGCGCATTGTCGACGACGCCTATGTGTTCGGCACACCGGACGACGTGAACGGCATGGCCGCGCATCAGGACGCTTTCGAGCTGGCCGCGCGCCAGATGGACGACGGCGGGTATCCGGACGTCTCGCGCTACTTCGCGCCGGACGACGTCACGCGCGCGAACGCGCTCGAGGGGATGATCGCCGACGCCGAGTCGTACCGTGGCGATCTCGCGGCAACGGCGTCGAATCTGGCCGAGCCGGGCGCCGTCGCGCAGGCGCGCGCCGAACTCGACCAGTTGCGCGCGAACGCGCCGGACACGTCACCCGAGGGCGTCAAGGAACTGACGCGGCAACTGCAGGACCAGGGCTCGAAGTACAAGGCTGCGGCGGCCGAGGCACAGCGCCGCATCGACGCGGCGCAGGCCGACCACGAGGCGCAGGTCGCGCGGCTGGAAGGCATGATCCGGCAGAACGCCGAAGCGCAGCGCGCGAGCGACCAGTTGCCGACGCTCGACTCGCAGATCGAGCAGATGCGCACCGCCCGCGCCGGTATCGACGCGCCGGCTACGCGTCGCACGGCGATCGCAGATTTCGTGTCGAGCATCGCGCGTGCACAGCGCGAGGCTGACCGCACGCCGGCCGTGCGCGCCGCCGAGGCAGCGCAGCGCGGCGCCGACGTGACGGCGGCCGCTGCCGAGCAGACGCCGTCGATTTCGCCAAGTAACGCTGCGGCCGCCGCCCGCGCGCCGTCGAGCGCCGACGTGCTGGCCGCTGCGGTGCGCGACCTGACTGGCACGGGCGAGCCTGCCGCGCGCCCGACGACGGCAGTCGAATCGAACCTGCGCGATGCGGCGACTGCGACGCCTGATGCGCAGGTCGAATTCGATGCAACGGCCGGCGAGTTCCGCGGCTCTCTGCGCGACGCACTCGATACGATCGACGCCGAGCACGCCGCGACGATGGCCGATGCCAAGCTGTTCGAGGTGGCGGCGAACTGTTTCATTCGGACGATGGAGTAATTCATGCACGCAAAATGCGCAGCGGCGGTCGCTCAGGCGGCCGGCCGAGACCTGACGAAAGCCGAACTCGACGGCATCGAGAACCGCGTGCGCGCCGGCATGCGCGCCGTGTCGCGTCAGGATCCCGCCGCCTGGCGCTCGATGACGGAGGCAGAGCGCGTGCAGGCTGGCGCCGACTGGGCGCGGCAGCAGCTGGAGGGCGAGGCGAACCTCGACAAGGCCCGCAAGCAGTTGCAGATCGCGAAGCAGATCGAGACGACCGACCGGATTCAGGAATCTCTGTATGCCGATCCGGAGCGCGCGCATGCGAAGCGCGCCCGCGAGAAGGCGGTGAAATCGGACATCGAGCGCACGTACGAGCTGGCGGGCGGCATCAAGGCCGACTACATGCGGCAGACGATGGGCGCGATCGAGTCGATGAAGGAAGGGCAGAACTTCCTCGCGCGCGCGTTCGACGTCGACAACCCAGCGATGGAGCGCGACATCATCCGCGAGATCTACCGCGGCGCCGACGGGTCGACCGGAAACGAGGTGGCGAAGGCGGCGGCCGAGCAGATCAGCAGCACATCGAACGCGATGCGCGAGCGCTTCAACCGCGCGGGCGGCAACGTCGGTCAGCTCGACTATGGCTACGTGCCGATCCGTCACTCGCAGGCGAAGATCCTCGGTAACGGCTCGGACGCCGCGCGGCACGCGTGGGCCGACTTCGTGCTGCCGCGCCTCGACCGCTCGCAGTACCTTGACGACGCCGGCAATCCGCTGGACGACGCTGCGCTGCGCCGCGTGCTGACCGGTGAGGATCGCGAGGCATGGGAAGCCCGCAACATCGCCGCGCGCGGCATGGGTGTCGAGCCGCGCAAGCAGGGCGTCTGGGACACGATCGCGTACGGCGGCGTCAACAAGATCGTGCCCGGCGAGACGACCGGCGGCGCCGCACGCGCGAACGCCGGTTCGCAGCATCGCGTCCTGCACTTCCAGAACGCCGACGCGCACATCGAGTACAACCGGGCGTACGGCGAGGGTTCGCTGCTGAACGCGTTGATCGACCACGTCGGCGGCATGTCGAAGAATATCGCGCTGGTCGAGCGCTACGGCCCGAACCCGACGCGCAACATGCGCACGCAGATGCAAATGACCGCGCTGCACGACAACACCGAAATGCGCACGCTCGAAGGCGGCATGACGTCGGTCGGCGCGTACTGGAATTACGTGACGGGCGCGACCAACACACCCGTAAATCCGGCGCTCGCGCGGCGCTTCGAGACGCTGCGCACGACGGTCAGCGCGATCAAGCTGCAGGGCACGATCCTCGCCGCGCTCGGCGACGTCGGCACGATGTTCGTCACGGCCGGTTACAACCGCGTGCCGTTCTTCAAGACGCTCGGCACGGCCACGCGCCTGATGGCACCAGGATCGAAGGATTACCGCAGCTGGCTCACGTCGCAGGGGCTGATCGCGGAAACGCTGGAGCACGGTCTGAACCGGTGGGGCACGGATCACCTTGCGACCACGTGGGCGAAATGGCTGTCGGCGCAGACGATGAAGTTCGGCGGCGTCACCGGATGGACGGATGCGCTTCGCACGGCGTTCCAGGCGCAGATGATGCGCGGCCTCGCAGAGATCGGTGGCACCGAGTGGGGCAAGCTCACGGAGTGGGACCGCCGCTCGTTGACGCGTTCAGGCATCACGGCTGACGACTGGGCGCTCGTGAACCGCGCGACGCCCGGTGAGTACAACGGCTCGAAATACCTGACGCCGGACTCGCTATACGGGACCGGCGACGCGCGCGCCGCCGACGTCGTGCCGAAGCTGCTCGGCATGATCCGCGACGAAGGCGAATTCGCCGTGCTGAATCCTGACCTGCGCACGAAGGTGCTCGCCGCAGCGACGCCGGGCACGTGGCAGGGCGAACTGCAGAAAACGTTCATGCAGTTCAAGTCGTTCCCGCTCGCGATGATCTCGCGGCACTGGGGGCGCATCGGTGAAATGCGGCGCTCGGGCGACTACCGCGTCGAGGGCGCGCCGACGCTCGCAAGCCCGATTGCTTACGCAGCGGCGCTGGTCGTCAGCACGACGCTGATCGGCGCGCTGTCGACGCAGCTGAAAAACCTGCTCGCCGGGAAAGATCCTGAGCCCATGGCCGACAACGTGAAGCATGCGGCCGGCTTCTGGACGCGCGCATTCTCGGTCGGCGGTGGCGCCGGCTTCGCGGGCGACATGCTCACCGCGGCGTTCCAGAGCGCCGACTATGGCTCGCTGTTGAGCAGCGCGGTCGGCGGCCCGGTGCTCTCGACGCTGTTCCAGCCGCTGCGCGCGCTGTCGACGAACGTGCAGGACGCGGCACAGGGCAAGGATACGCACGTCGGCGCCGACCTGCTGAAGGTCGCGCAGTCGAACATGCCGCTCGTGAATCTCTGGTTCTGGAAAACGGTGTGGAACCGGCTGATCTGGGACAACATCGCCGAGAACCTGTCACCGGGCGTGACGTCGCGAAACGTGGCGAAGTCGCGCCAGCAATACCACAATGACTACTTCTGGGAACCGGGCACGAGCGCGCCGCAACGCGCGCCGAATCTCGATAATGCGTTTCAGGGGGGATGATGCGGCAGGATCAATACGAGCGCCTGCAGGCGCTGTCGGAGAAGCTGACCGACGTGTTTCTCGATGAGGCAGACCCGGACGGCTGGCCGGGCGCTGGTGTCGCGCTGGCGACGATGGACAAGGCGACGCGCGGCGACCGGTACTGGTCGAAGAAGAATGCGGCCGCGACGGTGATGTTGATTGGCCGCGTGCACTCGCTGGTCAGCGTGATCCAGCTCGCGAGCAAGGGCGGAGAGGGGGCGGCGGCTGGCGGTGTGAGCGAGACCGAGGACGAGCTCGACGCGGAAGTCGCGGCTGCCGAGAAGGAAGCCGAGCGGCTGCTCGATCAGGTGCAGCAGCGCGCGCGGAAGGCTGAGTTCGACAAGCGCGCACATGGAAAATCGTAAGGTCGGGTTCCTCGCCTTCTTCCTGATGTGGGCGAAGCAGCAGGGTTGGAAGGTGCCCCTGCTGCATGTCCGGGTCTGCCATTGGCTCGCGACTTGCGATGATCCGGTGCGCGTGCTGCAGGTGTTCCGCGGCGCGGCGAAGTCGACCATCTACGCGGTGTTCAAGGCATGGTGCCTGTACTGCGATCCAAATCTGCGCTCGCTGATCTGGTCGGCCGACGGGCCGCTGTCGAAGAAGCTCACCCGCGACGTGATCAACGTCTTGCGCCGGCACCCGCTGTGCGCTGGCATCCTGCCGACGAAGCCAGGTGCGCAGATGTTCTGGGTGAACGGCGCGAACGACCCGCGTAACGCGAGCATGACAGCCGTCGGCGTCGACCAGAACGTGACGTCCGCACGTGCCGATAGCATCGACTACGACGACGTCGAGGTGCCGAAGAACATCCGCACGCCCGAGGCGCGCGAGAACCTGCGGCTGAAGATTCAGGAGGCGACCTTCATCCTCGTGCCCGGCGGCCAGGAGACGTACATCGGCACGCCGCACACGCACGACTCGATCTATCCCGAGCTGATCGCGGCCGGCGCGGCCTCGCTGAAGATCCCGCTGTTCGAGGCCGGTGTTCGGTACGAGGACACGTCCTCCGAGACGCGTTACCGGTTCGACTTCACGCCAGGCGATGACGGCCTGTACGTGATGGCCGGCATCTTCAAGCACGCGCGACTGTTGCGCGAGGGCGTCGACTATCGTGTCGAGGGGCGCGAGGTCGTATTCTCGCGGCCGCCCGGCATGGTGATCGACATCTACGCGCATTGTGCATGGCCAGAGCGCTTCACGCGTGACGACATCGAGAAGCGGCGGAAGAAGTGCCGGACGCTCAACTACTGGGATTCGCAGTACCAGCTCGAAGCGAAGCCGCTCACCGAGGTCCGGCTCGATCCCACGAAGCTCAAGCCGTACGACGTGCACCCGATCGTCGAGCGAGCAAACCGAGAAATGCGCATGATGCTCGGCGGCACGCGCATCGTCAGCGCGCGCGCCTACTGGGACTGCGCGACAGGCAAGGTCGGCAGCGACGATTCGGCGTTTTCTCTGGTGCTCGACGATGCGGCAGGTAACTATTACTGGCACGTCGCGCAGGCGATGCTCGGCGAGTTCGCCGAATTTTCGAGCGGTGAGAATTCGAAGATCACGGGCGGCCAGGTCATGCAGGTGTGCGATCTGGTTGAGCGCTTCGCGATCCCGCTGATCTACGTCGAAACGAACGGCGTCGGCTCGTTCGTGCCGCAGTTGCTGCGCAAGGCGCTGCGACAGCGGAAGATCGTGTGCGGTGTGAAGGATATCGCGGCGACCATCAACAAGAACGAGAAGATCCTCGCGGGCATCGAGCCGCCGCTGAAATCGGGCGTCCTATGGGCGCACGTCGATGTGCTCGACAGTCCAGTGTGGGACCAGATGCAGTCCTTCAACCCGATGGTGAAGCGGCAGCCTGACGATTTCATCGATTCTGGAGCCTCCGCAATCCTCGAAAGCCCGGTGCGCATTGGCCGGATAGTCGGGAATCCGACAGCCCCAGAGGGGCACGATTGGCGTCCATCAACGGGCGTCCATGAGGTGACGCTCGAAGTGTAGCGCCGCATCGCGGCGCCTTCCGCAGAGAGGTTGCCGCGTGACTGTCCCAATCCAGAGCCCCATCGCTACGTACATCGGAAACGGCATCTCTACGATGTACGTGTTCCCGTTTCGCGTGCTTGATCCTGCGGACCTGACCGTCACAATCGATGGCGTGACGTCTCCGATTTCGTACACGATTTCTGGCATCGGTGCTGATTCTGGTTGGGTCACGTTCGCCACTGCTCCGCTGCCGGGCACAAGAATCATGCTGTTCCGCAGCGTCGCGCTGATGCGCAGCGAGGATTACCAGGACAACGGCGACCTGTTGGCCGACACAGTCAACGCGGACTTCGACCGGATCTGGATGGCACTTCAGGGGCAGGGGTACCTGATCGGGAATGGCGATCCTGTCTCGTCGCGTGCACTGATGCTCGGCCGAGACGATGTGAACGGCTCAGGAGCGTACCGCGCGAACAACAACCGCATTGTGAGCCTTGGCTACCCGGTTTCCGACACGGATGCTGCTACGTTCGGATCAGCGCGCGACATCGCCGAAAAAATAACCTCTGGCGCGCAAGGGGCACTTGGCACGTTCCTACAAGACGGCGCAGGAGCAGTTGTCCGAACATTCCAAGACAAGATGCGGGAAACCGTATCGGTAAAGGACTACGGCCCACGCAATGATGTCGGTGTCTGGTATGCAACCGCATTCGAGAGGGCATCAGCTAAGGCCGGGGCGCTCGGTCAAGTAACCGTCCCCGGGGAAACCTTCTATCTTGAACGCGACGTGACATCGACGTCGTTGTTCGTATTCAAATCCGGCGCTCGTCTCACGGGACCAGGAATTCTGTACGCGCCGATTACGGTCGAGGGTATTGAGGATTCAACGAAGCGGCTCGGGCAACTGATCAGCAAAGCGCAAAACGGCGGTCAAATCTATGCGTCGTGTTACGGCGACTCGCTGACCTACGGTCAAGACACGTCGCCTACTGGCACGGGCGCGCCGATCAACGGAGCAACACAGACGCGTAGCTCTCAACCGTTTCCCGAGAACCTGCAGCTTGCGCTTACGTTTTCCGGATTCGCGAAAAATATCCTCGTGACGAACCTCGGCTTTCCGGGCGACAGCACGCGTGAAGGTCTGATTCGTTGGCACAACGCGAGCGGCACTGACGTTGCGATCATCATGTACGGGCACAACGACGCCAACAATTACGGCGGTAACGGCGTCGTGCCTATCGATGAATATGCTCGCAATCTTTCCATGATTGCGGTTCGCGAAATCTGGAAGGGCGCCGCAGTCATCATCCTCGGACCACCGCCCAACATGTGGCCCGACGGGGACAACAACATTCGGCCTTACGCTCAGGTTGCGCAGCGCGTTGCCGCGCGCTTCAACTGCATTTTCGTTGATACCGCCGACATTCTTAGCACCGTCACCGATCTGTACACCGATGGTACGCACCTTACCCCGACTGCGTACGCGGAGATCGGGTTTCAACTCGCTACGTTGTTCATGAAACGAGACGGTGGCATGAAGAAGGTTTCGCCGATGGAAATGTACTACCCGAACGATGGGCTCGGGTGGGGTGGTACGAACAGTAACGGCAACTGGACGGGTGGAAAGGGCAGTGATCGGCTGATCCAACTTGCTGCAGGTGAGTCGTACCTTGTCGCTGTTGATGTCCAGGCTGACGTGTTCCCTGTCATTCACAGCTACCGGACGAGCGGGTCGCATCAGATGGGCGTCTATTACGCGGGTGGTGGGGTAGTTTCGCGCGGCCAGCCGCAAGCAACGGTTGTCCACGATGCCGCAATCGCCGTTCGCCAGACACTGATTTGCCCGGAACTGAAAAAGGGAAAGCGCTTCTTCATGGTCCGCAACGACGCGGCCGGCCAGGCGTTCATCGAAGCAATTGAGTTCGTGGGCCGCGAACACCTGCACGTTACGCGGGGTGCACTGATGAAGTCGGCGGCGCTGTCGGGGAGCGCACAGACATTGCGACTTAGCGCCGCAAACAGCAACTGGTGGACGTGCGGAGATTTCACCCGGAAGCTGCGCGCGCCGTACTCCGTGGTTGCGAATTTGAAGCTAACCGACACGGTGCAGAACGGTGTCGCGATCTGGCGCGACCTTCCGGCATCGGGCGAGATCCTGTGCCCGAACGCGATCTTCGTCCTTCGCGCCGGGACACAGCTCGTTATCCGTGATTTCGTGAACGGAAGCGGACTCGATACCTACATTCCGGGTGTCTTCGGCGCCGGCGATTGGACGGGTGAGATTGAGGTCGACGTATCGATCGGGAGCATCGACGTGTACGTGAATGGAGCACTTGTTGGCTCGCGCGCAAATCCCACCGCGACTGTTGGATATCCCGGTCTGCTCGCGGATAAAACAGCACGTGTCGTGTGTAACGCGTTCTACTTCAGCGGCCATGTCAAAGGCCCCTACTAAGGCGATTCGGACATGGCTGAACCGACAACCAGTATTGCGGCCGCTGCCGGCGCGCTGCTCGTGAAGATCGTGCCGGGAGCCGTCGGCTCACTGATCGCGCTGCGCTTCATCGGCGATGGGCTGACCGGCCGACAGAAAGCGGTGTCGTTCCTGTCCGGCGCCGCGATTGCGTACTACGGTGGCCCGGCCGCCGTGTCATGGTTCGCCATCACCGACGGCGGCGCGCAGCAGGCCATCGGTTTCCTCGTCGGCCTGTTCGGGCTGGCGGTCACGAAAGAGGTTTTCAAAGAAATCAACAACGCAGACTTCATCGGGGCCCTGAAACGACGCATCTTCGGAGGTCCGTGATGGTCACGATTTTCGTTCTCGCAAACCTCATCGTCCTTGCTTTCTGCATCTGGATCGCCGTCACCGATGCAATCGCGACAGGCTGGTGGGGCACGGTCGGCTTCTCGATCGTCGGCATCTCGGCCGCCGTCAACGTGCTGAAGCCGATCCGTATGCTGCCCGTGATCGACCTGCCCGAGACCATGATGACGGTCGGCACGGCGATCGTGTGCCTGTGGGTGATGGGACGCAAGGCTTACTGGTGGACGAAGGAGCACAAGCATGGCGCGCATTGACGCAGTCGCGGCCGGCGGCCAGAACCGCGTGGCCTTCCTCGACATGATCGCGGCTAGCGAGATCGGCGCCGCGCTGCTCGCGAAGTCCGATGACGGGTACAACGTGCTCGTCGGCTCGACGCCGGCGCGGCCGCTGCTGTTCTCCAGTTACGCGGCGCATCCGAACGTGCTGAACCGACAGATCCCGGTCCCGTCGACGGCGGCCGGCCGATATCAGATCCTGTTCCGCTGGTGGCGCATCTACCAGGCGCAGATGAAGCTGCCCGACTTCGGCCCGGTTTCGCAGGATCGGTATGCGCTGCAACAGCTGCGCGATCACGGCGCGTTGCCGCTGATCGATGCCGGCCGCTTCCTCGAGGCTGTCGCGAAGGTGTCGAACGTCTGGGCCAGTCTGCCGGGCGCCGGCTACGGGCAGCACGAGAACGACATCGAGCGGCTGCTCGCTGCGTACCGGTCGGCGGGCGGGGAGGTGGCCGCATGACGATCCTCGACTCGCGCCTCTGGCTGGCCTTCATCGTCGCGCTCGCGATCACGGCCGGCGGCTGCTACTTCAAGGGGCATGCCGACGGCGTGCGAGCGACGACCGTCGCCGCGCAGAATGACCAGGCCAAAGCCGTTGCGGCGGCCCGCGCCGAAGAACAACGCCGCACCGCGGCCCAATCGGAGATCGCAAACGATGCGAACCAACAACGCACGGCCGCGCTCGCGGATGCTTTTGCTGCTCGTGCTGCCGCTGGCAGCCTGCAGCAGCGCGTCGACCAGCTCGTCGCAGCCGCCCGCCATCCCGCCGCTCCCGCCGGAAGCCCGGCAGCCGGCGACGCCCTCGATCTGCTTGCCGACGTGCTCGGCCGCGCTGACCAGCGCGCGGGCGACCTGGCAGAGTATGCTGACCGTGCCCGCATCGCCGGCCAGCAGTGCGAGCGCGACTACGACGCGCTGACGGCGGCGAAGTAGCAGAGGGGCGCCGGTTCGGGTCCGGCGCGAATCCCGCCATTTTTCCCCATTCATTACGCACGCTTCGCCGAAACCATTGCAGTTATGCTGCTGTCGGTTTCCGGTCCCCGGCACCACGATCGCTTTCAGCGCGATTCGACGACGGTACGAAAGCCCGCGAGAAGCCATGCGCTCGCGGGTTTTTTGTTTTTGGTGCGAGCGTGGAACGTTGCCGTTGTCGCGCTGCCTTTGTCCGGTCGTTCGACCCGCGCGACTCCGCCTTGCGGTTCGTCTGCGTCCAGCGGCCCTTCGAGGCAGCGAATGCGACGCCATGTGATACTGGCCGCGCACGTCGTACTGAACGCCGTTACCGTCATCGGCACGTGTGATGCGCCGATGGAATCCAACGCAGTTTGCATCCCGCAAGACCGCTCGTCATGACCGATTCCACCCACCACTATTACGAACCGTCGCAAGGCCACGGCCTTGCACATGATCCCTTGAACGCGATCGTGGGCCCGCGCCCGATCGGCTGGATCTCGTCGCGCGGCAGCGACGGTACGGTCAACCTCGCGCCCTACAGCTTCTTCAACGCATTCAACTACCGTCCGCCGATCATCGGTTTTTCGAGCGTCGCCGCCAAGGACAGCCTGCGCAACGTGCAGGAGACCGGCGAGTTCGTATGGAACCTCGCGACGCGCGAGCTCGCCGAGCGGATGAACCAGACGTGTGCCGCGGTGCCGTACGACGTGAACGAGTTCGAGCTGGGCGGCCTGACCGCGGTGCCGTCGCGTCTCGTCGACGTGCCGCGCGTGGCCGAAAGCGGCGTCAACTTCGAATGCAAGGTGACCGACGTGATTCGCCTGCGCGATCACCAGGGCGTGGAAACGCCGGCGTCGCTGGTGCTCGGCGAGGTCATCGCCGTTCATATCCGGCAGGATCTGCTGAAGGACGGCCTCTTCGACACGTTCGGCGCCGGCATCATTCTGCGCGCGGGCGGCCCGTCGGCCTACGTGCACGTCAAGCCCGACAGCCGGTTCGACCTGTTTCGCCCCGACGCATGATCCGTCGCACGCCGCAACGATCGCCAAGGGCGCGCTGACACGCCCGAACAGACGACAAAAGACCCCGCGGATCTCCAGGATTTCGCGGGGTCTTTTGCTTCGTGTCGTCATGCAGCCCGGGTGTGCCGATCCGGCCGGCGCCGATGCCCCGGCGCTGCGCGCCGGGTACCGCAGCGCCGCAAACGCATCATGGGTTTACCCCGCCTGCCGTGCCGATGGCGCGCCGACGCCCGTCATGGCAAATCTGCTCACCGCGATCGAGCGGCTTGGGCATCGACGTCCGTCGCCGCAGGGCATAAATTTTGAAGGTTGACGTGCTTATCCGCCCGTCAGCCCACGCGCAGGCCGGCAACCGGTCGCGCGTTCCCAAACAGCGTGAGACACAATCGAGCGTGGAGACGACACGATGAGCCTGTCAGAGCCATTGCGTCTGCATGTGCCGGAGCCCACCGGGCGCCCGGGCTGCAAGACGGACTTTTCCTATCTGCATCTATCGCCGGCCGGTGCGGTTCGCCGCCCGCCGATCGACGTTGCCGCGGCGGACACCGCCGATCTCGCCCGCAGCCTCGTGCGCGTGCTCGACGACAGCGGCAAGGCGGTCGGCCCGTGGGCACCGGATCTCGACGATGCGCGGCTGATCGCCGGCCTGCGCGCGATGCTCAAGACCCGCATTTTCGACGCGCGCATGATGATCGCGCAGCGCCAGAAGAAGATCTCCTTCTACATGCTGAGCCTCGGCGAAGAGGCGATCGGCACCGCGCATGCGATGGCGCTGCGCGACGGCGACATGTGCTTCCCGACCTACCGCCAGCAGAGCATCCTGATCGCGCGCGACGTGCCGCTCGAGCGCATGATCTGCCAGCTGATGTCGAACGAAGGCGACCCGCTCAAGGGCCGCCAGCTCCCCGTGATGTACTCGGACCGCGACGCGGGCTTCTTCTCCATTTCCGGCAACCTCGCGACGCAGTTCATCCAGGCGGTCGGCTGGGCGATGGCGTCGGCGATCAAGGGCGACACGAAGATCGCGTCCGCGTGGATCGGCGACGGCGCGACGGCCGAATCCGATTTCCACACCGCGCTCACGTTCGCGCATGTGTACCGCGCGCCGGTCGTGCTGAACGTCGTCAACAACCAGTGGGCGATCTCGACGTTCCAGGCGATCGCGGGCGGCGAGGGCACGACGTTCGCGGGGCGCGGCGTCGGCTGCGGGATCGCGTCGCTGCGCGTCGACGGCAACGACTTCCTCGCGATCTACGCGGCATCGAGCTGGGCGGCCGAACGTGCGCGCCGCAATCTCGGCCCGACGCTGATCGAGTGGGTGACCTATCGTGCGGGCGCGCATTCGACGTCGGACGATCCGACCAAGTACCGGCCGAGCGACGACTGGTCCCATTTCCCGCTCGGCGATCCTGTCGAACGCTTCAAGCGCCACCTGATCGTCAAGGGCATCTGGTCGGACAGCGCGCACGAGGCGTTGACGGCCGAGCTCGAGGCCGAGGTGATCGCCGCGCAGAAGGAAGCGGAGAAATTCGGCACGCTGGCCGACGACCGGATTCCGTCGCCGGCCTCGATGTTCGACGACGTCTACAAGGAGCTGCCCGCGCACCTGCGCCGTCAGCGCCAGGAACTGGGAGCATGATCATGGCGCAACACGAGACAGGCACGGCAACGCAGCCGATGACGATGATCCAGGCGCTGCGCTCGGCGATGGACGTGATGCTCGGGCGCGACAGCGACGTGGTCGTGTTCGGGCAGGACGTGGGCTATTTCGGCGGCGTGTTCCGCTGTACCGAAGGATTGCAGAACAAATACGGGAAGTCGCGCGTGTTCGATGCGCCGATCTCCGAAAGCGGGATCGTCGGCGCGGCGGTGGGGATGGGCGCATACGGGCTGCGCCCGGTGTGCGAGATCCAGTTTGCCGATTATTTCTACCCGGCCTCCGACCAGATCGTGTCGGAAGGCGCGCGGCTGCGCTATCGCTCCGCCGGCCAGTTCACCGCACCGATGACGATCCGCATGCCCTGCGGCGGCGGCATCTACGGCGGCCAGACGCACAGCCAGAGCCCGGAGGCGATGTTCACGCAGGTGTGCGGGCTGCGCACGGTGATGCCGTCGAATCCGTACGACGCGAAAGGGCTGCTGATCGCGTCGATCGAGAACGACGATCCGGTGATCTTCCTCGAGCCGAAGCGGCTGTACAACGGGCCGTTCGACGGCCATCACGACCGGCCCGTCACGTCGTGGCTCAAGCATCCGTCGAGCGCGGTGCCCGAGGGCTACTACACGGTGCCGCTCGATACGGCCGCCGTGGTGCGTCCCGGCAACGACGTGACGGTGCTGACCTACGGCACGACGGTGCACGTGTCGCTCGCCGCGGCCGAGGAGACGGGCATCGATGCGGAGGTGATCGACCTGCGCACGCTGTGGCCGCTCGACCTCGACACGGTCGTCGCGTCGGTGCGCAAGACCGGGCGCTGCGTCGTGGTGCACGAGGCGACGCGCACCTGCGGTTACGGGGCGGAACTGGTGTCGCTGGTCCAGGAACATTGCTTCTACCACCTCGAGGCGCCGGTCGAGCGCACGACGGGCTGGGACACGCCGTATCCGCATGCGCAGGAGTGGGCGTACTTTCCGGGCCCGGCCCGGGTCGGTGAAGCGTTGCGACGCGTGATGGAGGCGTGAGATGGGGATTCATGTCATCAAGATGCCGGATATCGGCGAAGGGATTGCCGAGGTCGAACTGGTGGCCTGGCACGTGGAAGTCGGGCAGACGATCAAGGAAGACCAGCCGCTCGCCGATGTGATGACCGACAAGGCGGCGGTCGAGATTCCGTCGCCGGTGACGGGCAAGGTGATCGAACTCGGCGGCCGGATCGGCGAGATGATGGCGGTCGGCAGCGAGCTGATCCGCCTCGAGGTCGAAGGTGCCGGCAACCTGAAGGCCGGCGCACCGGTGCGGGAATCAAAGGTAGAAACCGCACCGGTCGCGGCCGCGCCGTCGACGGCGGTGGCCGACGCGCCGGCAGAGTCGCCCGCCAGGCCGGCGACGAAGCACGCGCCTGCGGAGCCGCGTCACGCGAAGCACGCCGAACGCAAGGAGCACGTGGAGCCGCCGCGCGCGGCACTCGCGCCGGGTGAACGGCCACTCGCGTCGCCGGCCGTGCGCCAGCGCGCATGGGACATGGGCATCGAGCTGCGCTATGTGCGCGGCACGGGGGAAGCCGGACGGATCCTGCACGCGGATCTCGATGCGTATGCGGGCAGCGGCGGCGGTGCGGCGCGCGGCGCTCGCGGATCGCGGGTGCACGGCTACGACGAACGCAACGACGAAACCGAGGTGCCGGTCATCGGCTTGCGGCGCGCGATCGCGCGCAAGATGCAGGAAGCGAAGCGCCGCATTCCGCACTTCAGCTACGTCGAGGAGATCGACGTCACCGAGCTCGAATCGTTGCGTACGGATTTGAACCGCCGCTACGGCGACACGCGCGGCAAGCTCACGCCGCTGCCGCTGCTGATCCGCGCGATGGTGATCGCGTTGCGCGACTTTCCGCAGATCAACGCGCGTTTCGACGACGAAGCGGGGGTCGTCACGCGCTATGGCGCGGTGCACATGGGCGTCGCGACGCAGACGGACAGCGGCCTCACGGTGCCGGTGCTGCGTCACGCGGAAGCGAAGGACGTGTGGTCGATTTCCGCCGAGATCGCGCGGCTCGCCGACGCGGTGCGCACGAACCGCGCGCAGCGCGACGAACTGAGCGGCTCGACGATCACGATTTCGAGCCTCGGCGCGCTCGGCGGCATCGTGTCGACGCCGGTCATCAATCATCCCGAGGTCGGCATCGTCGGCGTGAACCGGATCGTCGAGCGGCCGATGATCCGCGACGGCGCGGTCGTCGCACGCAAGATGATGAACCTGTCGTCGTCGTTCGACCATCGTGTCGTCGACGGCGCGGACGCGGCCGAATTCATCCAGGCGGTGCGCGCGGTGCTCGAACGCCCGGCACTGCTGTTCGTGGAGTGAGCGCAATGAAGAACGAACACACCACGCTACTGGTGATCGGCGGCGGCCCGGGCGGCTACGTCGCCGCGATTCGCGCCGGCCAGCTCGGCATCCCGACCGTGCTCGTCGAGCGCGACCGCCTCGGCGGCACGTGCCTGAACATCGGCTGCATTCCGTCGAAGGCGCTGATCCACGTGGCCGACGCATTCGAACAGGCGCGCGGCCATGCAGGCGAGGGCGCGCTCGGGATTCGCGTGCGCACGCCCGAGATCGACGTCGCGAAAAGCGTCGCATGGAAGGACGGTATCGTCGACCGGCTGACGCGCGGCGTCGGCGCGCTGCTCAAGAAGAACGGCGTGCGCGTGTTGCACGGCGACGCACAGGTGGTCGACGGCAAGACCGTCGACGTCGTCGCCGGCGGCCACACGACGCGGATCAGCTGCGAGCACCTGCTGCTCGCGACCGGTTCCGAACCGGTCGCGCTGCCGTCGATGCCGTTCGGCGGGCATGTCGTGTCGTCCACCGAGGCGCTGTCGCCCACGACCCTGCCGAAGCGGCTGGTCGTTGTCGGGGCCGGGTACATCGGGCTCGAACTCGGGATCGTCTATCGCAAGCTCGGCGTCGACGTGAGTGTCGTCGAAGCGGCGGAGCGCGTGTTGCCCGCGTACGATGCCGAACTCGCGCGGCCGGTTGCCGATTCGCTCGCGCGGCTCGGCGTGCGGCTGCTGCTCGGCCACAAGGTGCTCGGCCTCGCCGAGCACGGCGCGGTGCGCGTGCAGGCCGCCGACGGCGCGGAGCAGACGCTGCCGGCCGATCGCGTGCTGGTTGCGGTTGGCCGCCGGCCGCGCGTCGACGGCTTCGGGCTCGAGTCGTTGCCGCTCGATCGCAACGGCCGCGCGCTCTGGATCGACGACGAATGCCGGACGTCGATGCGCAACGTCTGGGCGATCGGCGACGTGGCCGGCGAGCCGATGCTCGCGCATCGCGCGATGGCGCAGGGCGAGATGGTGGCCGAGCTGATCGCCGGGAAGCGCCGCAAGTTCATGCCCGCATCGATCCCGGCCGTGTGCTTCACCGATCCGGAGATCGTCACGGCCGGCTGGTCGCCGGACGACGCGCGGGCGGCCGGTGTCGATTGCGTGAGTGCGTCGTTCCCGTTCGCGGCGAACGGGCGCGCGATGACGCTGCAGGCGACCGACGGCTTCGTGCGCGTGGTCGCGCGGCGCGACAACCACCTGATCGTCGGCTGGCAAGCGGTCGGGCGCGGCGTGTCGGAGCTGGCCGCGGCGTTCTCGCAGTCGCTGGAGATGGGCGCGCGGCTGGAGGACATCGGCGGCACGATCCACGCACATCCGACGCTGGGTGAAGCACTGCAGGAGGCCGCGCTGCGCGCGCTCGGGCATGCGTTGCATGTCTGACGGGCGCAGGTGACACGAAGCCGCCGGTGCGCAACGCGCGCATCGGCGGCTTTTCGTTTGGGGCGCCGGATTCCGCGCCGGCGCTTGCGCCGTTCGTCGTGACGGCGTGCGCAGGTCGACGTGAGGCGCCGTCACGTCGCGACAGAACGCATCGATCGCATCGACCATCTGCGGCAGCCCGGGCTGCTCGGGCGGATAACGGCTCGCGTTCTCCGGCATCGTCACCTGGGCGGCTGTCGATCAAGGAAATCACGCAGGAACCGGGATTCGGCGACATGTCGTTGCTCTCGCAGGCATACGAGCGCTGGAGCGTGTCGCGACACGAGACGGCCGGGTCGTAGCGTACGCCGGCATCTTGTTCGAAAGACGGCGAAAAATGAACGTTCTCTTTTTCATTGGCCGCGTCATTTGTCGTATCAATGTCGAATAAATATCAATATCGAGCGCTTTGATGCGATAAAAATCTCGAGTGCGCGCGGAACTGAAGCGTCGACGAAGCATGGCGGGAGTCGTGCCGCGTCAAGTCAGAGACAGGAAATGAGCACGGCCTGTAACTTTTCGAGATGTTGGGCGCTTGTCGGTGCCGAGTCGGCCGACGATCATGTGGGAAGCCGGAAACCGGGGCGTTCCCGCTCCGCCAACGCAGGCTCCACACGGAAGAACCGGACATGAAATTGCTGCTCGTCGGCGCGACCGGACTCGTCGGGCGTCACGTCCTCGAAGTCGCGCTCGCCGATGCGCGGGTCGATCAGGTGATCGTCCTCGCGCGCCGCCCGTTGTCGCCGCACCCGAAGATGCGCGCGCTCGAGGTCGATTTCGATCATCTGCCCGACGCGGCCGACTGGTGGCATGCCGATGCCGTGATCTGCACGCTCGGCACCACGATGCGGGCCGCCGGCTCGAAGGCGGCGTTCCGGCGCGTCGACCACGACTATCCGCTCGCGGTCGCGCGGCTCGCGCACCGCCACGGCACCCCGGCCTACGTCCTGAATTCCGCACTCGGTGCGGACCCGGCATCGAGCATCTTCTACAACCGCGTGAAGGGCGAGGTCGAGCAGGCGCTCGCCGGCGTCGGGTTCGCGTCGCTCACGTATGTGCGGCCCGGGCTGATCGGCGGCAGCCGCGACGAATTCAGGCTCGGCGAGCGGCTGCTGGTGTTCGCGTTGAACGCGGCCCGCCCCGTGTTGCCGGCGAAGTGGCGCGTGAATCCCGCGTCGCGGATTGCCCGCGCGCTGCTCGACGCGGCGATCGACGCGCGGCCGGGCGTGCAGGTCATCGCGTCCGACCGGCTCGCCTGACGCGCAACGGGCGGCGCGCGCCGGTCACGAGCCCGCGAAGCCGTCGAGCTCGCCGAACTGTTCGGCGAGCGCCGCCGTGAACGCTTCCAGCGCTTCGCTGCCGTCGCAGTTGCGCGGTGTCGCGAGCTGGAATTCGACCGTATGGCTCAGCTTGCTCGCGAGCAGCCGGCGCATCTTCCCGGCGGCGACCCACGGCGCCGCGACATGGTCGGGCAGGAAGCCGACGTGCGCGCCGGACAGGATGAAGATCACGTCCGCGTCGACGTTTTCGGAGAACGCGGTCGGCTGCGCGTTGCGCAGCGCCGCACCCGACGTGTTCGTCTTGTAGAGCCGCGCGACGTTGCTCGCGCCCGCGATGTCGTTGACCGACACGGTCTTTTTCGCAAACAGCGGATGCCGGGCGCCGCAGTGCAGCGACTGGTGTTCGACGAACAGCGGCGTGTAGTGCAGGCCGGCCTGGTGGCCGGAAAAATAGCCGATCGCGAGCTGCAGTTCGCTTTTCAGCAGCCGGCGTTCCAGCTCGTCGGGCGGCACCGCGACCATCTCGATCAGCACGTCCGGCGCCCGTTCGCGAAAGCGGCCGACGCCGGCCGCGATCGATTCGACGACGTCCGGCGCCAGTCGCTCGGACAGCCCGATACGCAGCTCGCCGAGCAACGTGCCCGACACGTGCTGCGTATCGCGCGTGAACACGTCCATCGCGTGCAGGAGCCGCCGCGTCGACTGCAGCACGCGTTCGCCCTTCGGCGTCAGACGGAAGCCGCTCTTGCCGCGATCGCACAGCCGGAACCCGAGACGCGTCTCGAGCTTGGCCATCTGCGTGCTGATGGTCGAGGGCGCCATGCCGAGCGTGCCTTGCGCGGCGCTGAAGCCGCCGCTTTCGACGATCGTCAGAAAGAGCCGCAGCAGCTGCACATCCATGTCTCTCAATCGGGTCAGCATGGCGATACGTCGCGTTTCGTGAAGTCGGCTTATGTTAGTTCATATTTTTCGTCGGATGCCGGGGCGGCAGAATCGGGCACGAGGTCGCCAGCCGCGCGGCCGTCCCCCTTCAGACAGGAAGCCGACGATGAGCCAGAACGATTTCGCATTCACGCGCGACAGCCTCTACGGCACGCAGGCCGAGCCGACCTTCGCGGGCGCGACGAGCTTCATGCGCCGGCGTTTCAGCCGCGATCTCGACGGCGTCGACCTCGCGATCACGGGCGTGCCGTTCGATTCCGCCGCATCGCATCGGCCCGGCACGCGCTTCGGCCCGCGCGGGTTGCGGATCGCGTCGACGGGCATCGCGTGGGAGCGCCCGTGGCCGTGGTTGTTCGATCCGTTCGACGTGCTGGCCGCGGTCGACTACGGCGATTGCGCGTTCGATCTCGGGCAGCCCGAATCGGTGCCGGGCGCGATCGAGCGGCATGCCGACGGAATCCTCGCGCGCGGCTGCGCGATGCTGACGCTCGGCGGCGATCACTTCATCACGTATCCGCTGCTGAAGGCGCACGCGAAAGTGCACGGGCCGCTGTCGCTCGTGCATTTCGATGCGCACACCGACACGTGGCCCGATCGCGACGTCAAGCGCATCGATCACGGGACGATGTTCTATCACGCGGCGCGGGAAGGATGGGTCGTGCCCGGACGGTCGGCCCAGGTCGGCATCCGGACGACCAACGACGCGCCGATGGGCTTCGACATCCAGGATGCGCGTCACGTGCATGCGTCGACGCCCGCCGCGATCGCCGCGCGCATTCGCGACCGGGTCGGCGATCATCCCGTGTACCTGACGTTCGACATCGACTGCCTCGATCCCGCGTTCGCGCCGGGCACGGGTACGCCGGTCTCGGGCGGGCTGTCGAGCCATCAGGCGTTCGAGATCCTGCGTCACCTGGAGGGCATCAACCTGGTCGGCATGGACGTGGTCGAAGTGTCGCCGCCGTATGATCATGCGGAAATCACGTCGCTGGCCGGCGCGACGATCGCGCTGGAGCTGATCTGCCTGTATGCGTCGCGCCGGCGCACCACGGAAAAATCGAACGATGACTGAACTCACCTGGCGCGAGGCCGTTCCCGACGATGCGGCCGCGTGCATCGAACTGCGCGGCAAGACGCGCGAGAACGCATTCACCGACGCGCAGTTGCGCGACCTCGGCATCACCGTCGAAAGCTGGGGCGACGGCATCCGGGACGGCCTGGTCTCGGGCCGGGTCTGCTGCGCGAACGGGCGCATGGTCGGCTACTGCTTCGGCGACACCGGATCGGGCGAGATCGTCGTGCTCGCGATCCTGCCCGAATACGAGGGGGCGGGGATCGGCAAGCGGCTGCTGCAGCAGGTGATCGACGCGTTCGCCGCGAACGGTTTCACGTCGCTGTTTCTCGGGTGCTCGACCGATCCGGCGTCGCGCTCGTACGGCTTCTACCGGCATCTGGGCTGGATGCCGACGGGCACGCTCGACGAAGCCGGCGACGAAATCCTGACGCTGCGGATCGCACGGCACGCATGACGGCACACGTCGGAGGCGCAAGGCGCTGCGTCGATCCGTCGCTTCGTAAAACTGTTTCGTCATACCAAGCGATTGCGTGACCGCGGCGCCTGCGCTGACCTACGATGGAGACATCGCTTCCACCGTCCACCGAGCCGTGTGCACCCACTACCGCGCTCCCGATGAAGACCCGGGCATCAGCGAGCTGAAGATCGGGATCGGCGACCTGTTCCGCCGCGACCCCTGGGCACCCGACGTGTATCCCGACTACGCGGCGCCGGTCGCGCGCGCCGACGGCGACGGCCTCGAGGTCGTCGCGGCCGTGTTCGGTTTCTGGCCGAAATTCATGCAGCCCGAGCGGGTCGACGAGAACGGTCGAAAAAGAAAGAAACTCGATACGGTGAACGCGCGGGCGGAAACGGTCGGCTCGTCGCGGCTCTACGGCACCGCGTGGCGCAACGGCCAGCGCTGCCTGATCCCGGTGCGCTGGATCGTCGAGCCCTGTTACGAAACCGGTCGCAACGTGTGGCACCGGATCGGCGTCGCCGGCTGGCAACCGTGCTGCGTCGCCGGCATCTGGCGGCGCTACGAAGGCGCCGACGGCCGCGAACGCGTGGGCATGGCGATGCTCACGGTCAACGCCGACGCGCACCCGCTGTTCGCACGGATGCATCGGCCCGGCGAAGAGAAGCGGGGCGTCGTGATCCTGCGCCGCGACGATTACGACGAGTGGCTGCACGTGCGCGACATCGAGGCAGCCCGGCGCATGCTGACCGTGCTCCCGGCCGCCGACATGACGGCCGAACCCGATCAGGCATCGCCCGCGCGCATCTGAGCTTTCATTATTCCGACGTCTTGCTTTCGACAAAATCGTCCGAACGTGGGCCGATTGTTCGGACGATTTCGAAAATCGGCCGATACCGGGTAATCACCGATATCTCGCAAGTTGTATATACAAGATCATCCGCTGGCAATGTCGGCACACGTCGTGCCGCTTGCGCGCCAGCGCGCAAACCGTGCGTGCGTGGCGCATGCCGGCGATCCACGGCGCCCCGCACCCGCAGAGCCGAAAGGGCGGCTCGCAGCTTCCCGTCTTGTTCGAACCATTTGTGATCCTGAGTATTTTGGAGATTTGCCCGTGTCTACGAATCCCAGTGGAAAAGCCGGCGGCCTGATCGAAGTCCGATCGATCGACTTCATTCCCGACGCCGAGCGCCACGGCGGCCTGCTGAGCCAGTTCACCCTGTGGCTGTCGGCCAACCTGCAGATCACGGCCATCGTCACGGGCGCGCTCGCCGTCGTGCTCGGCGGCGACGTGTTCTGGTCGCTGGTCGCGCTGCTGCTCGGCCAGTTCGTCGGCGGCGCGGTGATGGCGCTGCACGGCGCGCAGGGGCCGCAGCTCGGGTTGCCGCAGATGATCTCGAGCCGCGTGCAGTTCGGCGTCTATGGCGCGATGATCCCGATCGTGCTCGTGTGCCTGATGTACATCGGCTTTTCCGCCAGCGGTTCGGTACTGGCCGGGCAGGCTGTCGCGCAGCTGCTGCACGTCGACGACGCGGCCGGCATCCTGCTGTTCGCGGCCGTGATCGTCGTGCTGACCGTGTTCGGCTATCGCGCGATCCATGCCGTCGGCCGGGTCGCGAGCGTGATCGGCATCGCCGCGTTCGTCTACATGTTCACGCAGCTGTTCGCGAACCACGACATCGGCGCGCTGCTCGCGAACCGGCATTTCTCGCTCGCGAGCTTCCTGCTCTCGATGTCGCTGTCCGCGTCGTGGCAGATCGCGTTCGGTCCGTACGTTGCCGACTACTCGCGTTACCTGCCGCGCTCGACGTCGTCGGTCGCGACGTTTCTCGCGGTCGGCCTGGGCTCGGTGATCGGCGCGCAGGCGGCGATGGTGTTCGGCGTGTTCGCGGCCGCACTGGCCGGCAGCCAGTTCGCACACCATGAGGTGGCGTATATCGTCGGCCTCGGCTCGACCGGCGCCGTGGCCGCACTGCTGTACTTCAGCATCGCGTTCGGCAAGGTGACGGTGACGGCGCTCAACGCATACGGCAGCTTCATGTCGATGGCGACGATCGTCAGCGGCTTCCGCGGCAAGGGCGCCGTGTCGTCGAAGAGCCGCCTCGTCTACATCTTCGGGATGATCTGCGTCTCCACGCTCATCGCGCTCGCGGGCCGCCATTCGTTCCTGAAGGAATTCACCGCGTTCATCCTGTTCCTGCTCGCGTTCTTCACGCCGTGGAGCGCGATCAACCTGGTCGACTACTACTGCTTCACGCGCTCGCGCTACGACGTGCCGGCGCTGTCCGATCCGGACGGCCGCTACGGCCGCTGGAACGTGATGGCGATCACGATCTACGTGGTCGGCATCCTCGTGCAGTTGCCGTTCATGTCGACGCACATCTACACGGGCCCGCTCGTCGACGCGCTCGGCGGCACCGATATCTCGTGGATCCTCGGCCTGATCGTGCCGGCCGTGCTGTATTACGTGGGCGCGCGTGCGTCGCGCCGCAGCATTCCCGAACGCCTGATCCTGCCGCTCGAACGCGGCGAAGTTCACCACTGACGACACGTCACGCGCATCGGGCCGGCCGGCTGCCGGCCTGAATGCCGCGCGAGCCGGGCGCTGCCTGCGCCGGGTTCTTCCACACGTTTCCCTTTCGACGATACCGGTGCGGCGCGGCTGCCGCGCGCGGTGTCGTTTCATTCTCAGACCATTGAATAGTATGACTAAGAAAACGACAGCCCGCGGCAGCGACTCTCGGGCGTGGATGGTGCACGCCGGTCTTCGCGTGACGGTGGCGGCGGCGTGCGCCGCCGGATCGGGCGCGGCGCTCGCGCAGGACGGCGTCACGCTGTACGGCGTGATCGACGAGTTCGCGCAGTACGTGAACACGGGCAACGGCTATACGGCGGCGATCGGTTCGGGCGGGCAGTGGGGCAGCCGGTTCGGGCTGAAGGGCAGCGAGGATATCGGCGGCGGGCAGAAGATCGAGTTCGCGCTGGAGAACGGCTTCAACCCGAACGACGGCTCGCTGGCGAGTTCGGGCAGCCTGTTCAACCGGCAGGCGTGGGTCGGGATCGCGGGGCAGTGGGGCAAGGTGCGCGCGGGCCGCCAGAATTCGCCGCTGTTCAACGACCAGGGCGGGCAGGATGCGTTCGGCGGTGTCACGCAGGCGTCCGGCATGGACAACCTGACCGTGTTCGCGTTCCGCACCAGCAATACGCTGTCGTACCAGAGCCCGGAGATCGCCGGTTTCCAGGGCGGGCTGTACTTCGGGTTCGGCGATGCGGGCGGCGTGCGCTCGGCGGGCGCCAGCCAGCAGTTCGACCTGACTTACGAACACGGGCCGTTCGGTGCGTTCGTCGCCGGCCAGTGGCTGAAGAACGCGACGGCGACCACGACCGATCGTACGATCATGGCCGGTGTGTCGTACGAGATCGGCAAGGCGACCGTGTACGGCGGTTTTTCCGCGGTGAAGTGGGCCGATCTCGGCATCGATTCGCGCGTGTACGGGCTGTCGGTCAAATACCAGTTCAATCCGGCGAACTACGTGGCGCTCGGCTACGCATATCTGCACGACCAGTCGTCGCAAGGCAACAATGCGGACCAGCTCGGGCTGATGTACGAGTACGACCTGTCGAAGCGCACGAGCTTCTACGGCGCGCTGTCGTACCTGCGCAACCGCAACCAGGCCGGCTACACGCTCGCCGGTGCGGCGAACCCCGGCCTGCCGCTCGCGTATCCGGGTGCGAATGCGCGCGGCGTGCAGCTCGGCATCGTGCATCGCTTCTGACGTTGCCGACGCGCCGGGCCGTGTGCGCCCGGCGCTTTCCTCCGGCGCGCTCGCGCCGTTACTTCCCGAGCCGCTCCGCAAGCGAATGGCGCTGCATGCAGCGCTCCATCGCGTCGAGAAACGCGTGCTCGGCCGCGTTCATCTTGCGATCGCGATGCCACAGCAGGAACACGTCGACGTCGACGAGCCCTTCGTCGGGCGGCAGCCGCCACAGCCGCTGCTGGGCGATGTCGTCGCGCACGATGTGTTCGGGCAGGCAGCCGATCCCGTAACCCGCGAAGATCAGCCGCCGCACTTCCTCGAGGCTCGGCGACGATGCGACGATGCGTCCCGTGAAGCCCTTCTGGTCGCGAAACACGGTGAGCGGCGACAGGCTGTCGCCGATCTGGTCGCTCGTGAACGACACGAAATTCTCGGCGAGCAGATCGTCCATGCGCAGTTGCGTCTGCCCGAACAGCCGGTGATGGCGGCCGCAGTAGATCGCATAGCGCTGGCGCAGGAAGCAGCGCATCTCCAGCTTGTCGTGCGGCGTGCGGCACAGGCCGAGCCCGGCCGTGGCGGTTTTCTGCAGCAGCGAAGACAGGATGTCCGACGAGCGCATCACCTCGATCTGCAGGTCGATGCGCGGATACGCGCGATGGAATTCCGCGAGGAATTCGTCGTAGACGGGCGACTCGATGCGGCTCACCGTCAGCAGCCGGATCGAGCCGGTCAGGTCGGCCGTGCTGTCGTCGATTTCGGTTTCGAGGCGCGAGATGCCGCCGTAGATGTCGCTTGCGATCCGGTACACGGCTTCGCCCGCAGGCGTCGTCGCGAAGTGCGTGCCGCGGCGCTCGATCAGCTTGCGTTCGAGCGTGTCCTCGAGCCGCCGCAATGCCTGGCTCACGGCCGGCTGCGTCACGTGCAGGCGCGCGGCCGCGCGGCTCACGCTGCGCTCCTGCACGATGACGAGGTAGGTGCGCAACAAGTTCCAGTCGAGACGGTCGTTCAGGAACGGGGCGAGGTCGGGGCGCATCGGTTCTCCGGGCGAGGCGTCGGGGAATATTAGTTGAATTTATGCGGCGAATAATAACTCGAAATTTGACTAATGATTTGCGGTCGCCGATAAAGGAGGGGCGCCGCAGCGTGCGGCGCAAGGCCGCGACAGACGGCCGTCCACGATATTGCGCGTCGCGCCGCAGCGGCGCGCGTCAGGAGCCCGCATGACCCAGTCCCTTCCTTCCGCCCGCCAGCCGGGACGCGCCGCGACGGCCGCGTTCATCGGCACGATGATCGAGTGGTACGACTTCTACATCTACGCGACCGCCGCCGCGCTCGTGTTCGGCGAACTCTATTTCCCGTCGCATGACCGCTTCGTCAGCACGATGGCGTCGTTCGCGACCTTCGCGGTCGGCTTCTTCGCGCGGCCGCTCGGCGGCGTGATCTTCGGGCACCTCGGCGATCGCATCGGCCGCAAGAAGGCGCTGATGACGACGCTGATGATGATGGGCGTCGCGACCGTCTGCGTCGGGCTGCTGCCCGATTATTCGACGGTCGGCCTGCTCGCGCCGGTGCTGCTCGTCGCGCTGCGCGTGGTGCAGGGGATCGCGGTCGGCGGCGAATGGGGCGGCGCGGTGCTGATGGCGGGCGAGCATGCGCCGCAGGGGCGCCGCACGTTCTTCGCGTCGTTCGCGCAGCTCGGCAGCCCGGCCGGGCTGATCCTGTCGCTGATCGCGTTTCGCGCGGTCACGTCGATGGACAAGGCGGACTTCCTCGCGTGGGGCTGGCGCCTGCCGTTTCTCGCGAGTTCGGTGCTGCTCGTGGTCGGCATCCTGATCCGGCTCGGCGTGAACGAGTCGCCGGAATTCGCGCGCGTGAAGGAAACCAACCGCACGGTGAAGCTGCCGGTTGCGGAAGTGTTCCGCTCGGCGTCGGGGCTCGTGTTCCTCTGCATCGGCGCGAACACGATCGGCATCGCGGGCGTCTATTTCACGAACACGTTCATGATCGCGTACACGACGCAGTACGTCGGCGTCTCGCGATCGCTGATCCTCGACAGCCTGTTCGCGGTCGCGATCATCCAGTTCTTCGCGCAGCCGGTCGCCGCGTGGATCGCCGAGCGCATCGGCGGCGCGCGCTTCCTGAAACTCGCGGCGCTGCTCGCGATGCTGTCGCCGTATCCGATGTTCATGCTCGTGCAGGGCGGCACGTCCGCGTCGCTGATTGCCGGCATCGCGCTCGCGGTAGTGTGCATGGCCGGCTTCTATTCGGTGATCGCGGGTTTCGTGAGCGACGTGTTTCCCGCGCACGTGCGCTATTCGGCGATCTCGCTGGCTTACCAGATCTGCGGCGCGATCGCGGGCGGGCTGACGCCGCTCGTCGGCACGTGGCTCGCGCATCGCTTCGCGGGCCAGTGGTGGCCGCTCGCGGTGTTCTACACGTGCCTGGCCGGCATCTCGCTGCTCTCCATCGTCGCGATCGACGCACGCCGCGCAGCGCGGCCGGCCGCCGCCGAAGCGCTCGGCTCGCAGTGAACCTCAACGAACGAATTCATCCGGAGTGCACATGAAAGACCTGCTGGAAATCGACGGCGCCCGCTTGTGGCAGAGCCTGGCGGACATGGCGCGCGTCGGCGCGACGCCTCGCGGCGGCGTGCGGCGCCTGGCGCTCACCGACGACGATCGTCGCGGGCGCGACCTGTTCGCGCAGTGGTGTCGCGACGCGGGGATGACGGTGAGCGTCGACGCGGTCGGCAACCTGTTCGCGCGGCGCGACGGCGTCGATGCGCAGGCCGCGCCGGTGCTGATCGGCAGTCATCTCGACACGCAGCCCGAAGGCGGCCGGTTCGACGGCGTTTATGGCGTACTCGCCGCGCTCGAGCTCGTGCGCACGCTGAACGACGCAGGCATCGCGACCGGCAAGCCGCTGGAAATCGTGTCGTGGACCAACGAGGAGGGCGCGCGTTTCGCGCCGGCGATGCTCGGCTCGGCCGTGTTCACGGGCGCGTTGCCGCTCGACGATGCGCTCGCGAAGCGGGACGCCGACGGCATCACGCTCGGCGCGGCACTGGACGCCTGCGGTTATCTCGGGGCGCGCGCGACGGGCGGCGCGGTCGATGCGTACTTCGAAGCGCATATCGAACAGGGCCCGGTGCTGGAGGCCAACGGTACGACGATCGGCGTCGTCACGGGCGGGCAGGCGATCCGCTGGCTCGACGTGACGGTGACGGGCGTGGCCGCGCATGCGGGCACGACACCGATGCCGTATCGCAAGGACGCGTATTTCGCGAGCGCGCAGATGGCGCTCGAACTCGAACGGATCGTCGCCGGTCATGCACCGCGCGGGCTCGCGACGATCGGGCAGGTCGGTATCCGCAACGCGTCGCGCAACACCATTGCCGGCGACGTGACGTTCACGGTCGACCTCCGTCATCACGACGATGCGCAAGTCGACGCGATGGAGCGCGAACTGCGCGATGCCTGCGCACGTGTCGCCGCGGCGCGGGGCGTGCAGGTCGCGATCGACACCTGCTGGCGCAGCCCGGCGACGCCGTTCGATCGCGACTGCGTCGAACTGGTCGCGCAGGCGGCTGCCGCGTTCGGCTATACGAACGAGCGGATCGTCAGCGGCGCCGGGCACGACGCGATCCTGCTCGCGCGCCGCGTTCCGACCGCGATGGTGTTCATCCCGTGCGTCGACGGCCTGTCGCACAACGAAGCCGAGGACGCGCTGCCCGCCGACGTGACGCGCGGCACGAACGTGCTCCTTCATGCGGTGCTCGCGCGCGCCGGCGTCGCGGCGAGCGTTGCCGCGGCGGCCGCCACGCAGGATGCGTGACAGCGCGAACCGATCGATCGACCGACAGAACAACCGACGAGGGCAAACGATGAACACCTATTTCCATCCCGAGCAGCTGCTGCACCATCCGCGCAGCTACCTGTCGCGCGGCCGGATGCGCGAGCCGCAGGAAGTGCCCGAGCGCGCGGCGCGGCTCGTCGCGGCCGTCCGGTCGCTCGACTTCGACGTGCGCGAGCCGGCCGATCGCGGCACTGCGCCGATCGCGGCCGTGCACGACATGAACTACCTGCGCTTTCTGGAAGAAGCGCACCGCGACTGGAAGCGGATGCCCGACGACTGGGGCGACGAAGTGATGTCGAACGTGTTCGTGCGGGACCCGAACCCGCTGCGCGGCGTGCTCGCGAAGGCCGCGCGCTATCTCGCCGACGGCAGTTGCCCGGTCGGCGCGAACACGTGGCGCGCCGCGTACTGGTCCGCGCAGAGTGCGCTTGCGGCTGCGGCCGACGTCAACGACGGCGCACGCGACGCGTACGCGCTGTGCCGGCCGCCCGGCCATCACGCGCGCCGCGACGCGGCCGGCGGCTTCTGCTACCTGAACAATGCGGCGATCGCTGCGCAGGCGCTGCTCGGCCGCCATCGCCGGGTCGCGATCCTCGACACCGACATGCATCACGGGCAGGGCGTGCAGGAGATCTTCTACGGCCGCGACGACGTGCTGTACGTGTCGATCCACGGCGACCCGACCAACTTCTACCCGGTCGTCGCGGGTTACGAGGAAGAGACGGGCACAGGCGCCGGCGACGGTTTCAACCTCAACCTGCCGATGCCGCATGGCGCGCCCGAGTCGGCGTTCTTCGAGCGGCTCGACGACGCGCTGCGCGCGCTCGCTCGGTTCCAGCCCGATGCGCTCGTACTCGCACTCGGCTTCGATATCTACAAGGACGATCCGCAATCGCAGGTTGCCGTCACGACCGGCGGTTTCGGCCGGCTCGGCGGGGCCATCGGCGCACTCGGGTTGCCGACGGTGATCGTGCAGGAGGGCGGCTATCACCTCGAAAGCCTCGACGCCAACGCGCGCGCGTTCTTCGGCGGGTTCGCCGCCGCGCGCTGACCGGCGCGGCGGGGTTCGACCGCGTGCGCGCGGATTGAGGTTTTCCGCGCGCATGCCGATAATTCGCGCATGTGCCTGGATGGATGCACGAAGGAGGGCCGCACGATGACAGCCGGCCAGATCACACGCGGTGCGATCGCGCTCGCCGTACTGGGCGCAGGGTCGCTCGCGAGCGCGGCGGAGCCGTCGATTCCGCTGCGAGTCAGTCTCGTCATTCCGGAAACCTGCACGATCGACGCCGGCGCGCCGCAGGCGGCTGCCGATGCCGGCATGCCGAGCGTCAGTTGCATGCACGGCACGCCGTTCGTGCTCAGCCACGCGGCGCTGCCCGACGCGCGGTCGGCGCCGCGCAGCATCGGCGCGGGCGCGCCGCCCGCATGGACCGTCACGTTCTGAGCGGCGCGCCCGCCCGTTCATGCCGTTGAACGCTAGAAACTGATCGTCGCGGTGATCGTGTCGCTGTAGCTGCCGGGCGCGGGCGTGGCCTGCGCCGGCACCGCGCCGTATACGGTCACGACCTGCGACGTGCCCGTGCCGACACCCGTGACCGTCGCGCTGCCGCCCGTGCCGTCGCCCCATCCGATCGAGTGCGCGGCGTCCGTATACAGTCCGTAATCGATCGTCCCGCCACCACCGCTGCGCTTCATCTGGCGCGCCGTCACGTCGCCGCTGCCGCCGCTGCTCAGCGCGATTTTCCACGCGTCGCCGTTGGTGCATTGCGCGGTGATCGTCCCCGTTGCCGCGAGCGTGCCCGACAGGATGCTCGCGGTGCCGAAGTTCACGTTGGTCGCGTTGATGTTGCAGTTGTTGATGACGTCCGCCGTCGCGCCGAACGGGAAGGTGCCGCTCGACGTCGTCAGCGATGCGCAGGTCGGCGCGACGAGCAGGTAGAACCCGGTGTTGATCGACGTCGTGTTGCCGCCGAACTGCTGCGAATAGGTGGTGGTGCTGTTGCCGGTCGTCGGCACGGTCGGCTGGTTTCCGGTGATCTGTCCGTACACGGTGACCGTCGCGGACGCGCTCGTGCCGAGCGCGGGTTTGGCGAGCGTGACGGACGCCGGCGTCGTGCCGGAATACACCGAGCCCCACGCGACCGAATGTCCGCCGTCGAGATAGAGGTCGTACTGCATCGCGTTCGTGCCGTTGACGAGGCTGCGCGGGCTCGTGCCGCCGAGGTTCAGGCACACGAGCACGTTCGGCACCAGCGAGACGGTCGACCACGTGCAGGTGACGCTGACGGTGCCGGTCGCGGTGACCGGTGCGTTCGAGATCGGGCTGACCGATCCGAAACTGACCGTCGACGCCGTGGCCGTGCAGGACTCGGCCCGCGCGTGATGCGGCACGCCGCACCACGCGGCGAACGCGATGACGAGCAGCAGCGCGAGCCTCATGGCGCCGCCCGGCAGGTGAGGGGCCCGATGGTCGGCAGCGTGCCGTTGCCGGGCGCGGTGAACGCGAATTCCGTGATGCAGCGCTGCGTGCCGGAGTCGATCACGAGGTGGTTGTCCTCCTTCAGTCCGTCGATGAACGTGAGCCCGTCGTAGCCGACGATCGTATCCGCGCCGCTTTCGGCGTGATGCACGCGCGCACCGGCCGGCAGCGGGCGGCCCTCGGCGTCGCGCAGGATCACCGACGCCGCGCGATAGCGCGACACGCCGAAATGCGCGACGACACCCGACTGCGCCTGCGGCACGACCGTCATCGACGTGCGGGCAATCCGCGCATCGGCGGGCAGCTTCATCGAGTCGATCGCGATCTGGTTGTTCTGGTACGCGTTCAGGTCGGGCACGAGCAGGTGCCCCGCGCGGTCGGTCGTGCCGATCACGCGGTTCTCGTGCAGCACCGGAATGCCCGCGACGCCGTCGGTCGACACGAGCGCGAAGCCGTCGTCGATGCGGCGCGACACCTGCAGGCTGCTGTCCATGAACACGAGCGCGCCGCTCACGTCGAGCGACGCGCCGGTCTGGCGGTCGATGTGCTGCGCGGCCGCGATGACTTCTCCCGCGTGGCCGAGATACCGCAGTTGCGCCTGCCGGTAGGGCACCGCGCCCGTGCCACCCGTCTGCACGCCCCAGCCCCAGCCGCCGCGGTAGTCGGGCGGGCGGCTCGCGTCGACGGTGTAGTTCGACTGGCCGCGCTGGCGGCCGACGGTCGTGTTGATCGACGTGTTGCGGCCGAGCCCGATGTTCAGCGACACGAACGCGCCGTTCGCACCCTGCTGCGCGAAGTCGCGGTACGCGCTCACGCTCAGCGACGCGAGATCGCCGAAGCCCAGCGTGTACGACACCGTGCCGATCCGCGTGCTCGGGCCTTGCGGCATCCGGAAGCCGATATAGCTGAGCGACAGGGTCTGGCGGTGCATGAACGGCAGCGCGAGCGTCGCCTGGTCGGTCGCCGCCGGCGCCGTCGCGCCGTCGCGCGAGGCCAGGTCGCCGTAGCGGCCGAACGCGCGGATCGTCTGCGCGTTGATCGAGAAGCGCGGCTCGATCAGCTGGTAGCCCACGCTCACCTGCGTGCCCGGAAAGCGGCCGGCGCTGCCCGCGACCGCGCCGCTCACGACGCCCGCGTAGCCGAGCCGCAGCAGCGCGCCGACGCCGGCGTTGAGCACGCTGCCGGTCGCTTCCGCATGCCCCTCGACGGTCAGCGCGTCGGTGACGCCGCGCCGCATCGAGCCGCTGACGGCCGGCCGCGCGTCGTAGTCGAACGACCGCAGCCCGTAGTTGCGGCGCAGGAAGCCGGCTTCGAACGAATAGCTCGACAGCCCGGCGGACAGCATGCGTGTATCGACGTAGAGCGGCACGGAGGTCGCGACGGTGCGGCCGAGCGCGTCGCGCGTGATGACGGTCGCCTGGCCGGCACCCCTGATGCCCGGCACGTCATGGATGAGGAACGGGCCGCTCGGCACGTTGCCGGTGTACTGGCGCACGTTGTTGATGTACAGGTCGACGGCCGACGGGACGGCGGCGGAGCCCGCGAGCGACGGGATCGGGAACGTGACGAGATCGGGGCGCAGCGCGAAGTTGCTGCGCCACTGGAAGCCGCCGATGCGCACCGAGCGCGTCCACGCGAGCGACCCCGAGATCGTGTCACCGATCTGCGTCGTGCTCGGCCGCGCCGGGTCCGAGCGGCTCCATGACGTATCGAAGCGCGTGTAGCGCCGCTGGCCGTTGTAGAAGGTCGCGGCGCCCGTGGTGTCGAACACGCCGCCCGGATCGAAGTAGCGCACGTCGGTGTAGAGCGAGTACTGCCGGTCGCCGATCGTCTGCGCGTACGCCTCGTAGTTGATCGCGACGCCGCGCGACGCGCTGGCCGCCTGCGTGGGCGGCAACGCACGGCTGTCGACCGCGTACGGCCGGCGCAGCGAGTCGGGCATCTGCAGGTCGACGCTCTGGCGTGCCGCGTCGTAGCGGTAGCGCAGGCCGGGAATCGCGTCGAGGTCGACCGTCGCCGCGTCGGCGAGGCCGAGCCGGTCGGTCGCGACGCCGATCGTGCGCAGGTCGGCGCCGCTCGCCGACAGGTGGCCGTCGCGTTCGCGGAAGTGCGCGAGCAGCGTCGTGTTTTCGCCGTTGACGCTGACTTCGAGGATCACGTCGTGCGTGCCGTCGGTCATCACGAGCACCGGGAGTTCGTCAGCGCGCACCGGGCCGAGCGCGAGCAGGCCGCCGGCCACGATGGCCGCGAGCACGGCGCGCGGCGAGCGGCGCGGCGTTCCGCGTCCGTTGGCCGGGGGCGTGCCGGCGCGTGGCGAAGGGGGAGAGGCCGGGCGGCGCACCGGCGGTCTAGCCCGGCGGCTCCACCGCGACGACCGCACTGGCCGGCTGCGAATTGACGGCCGCCCGCACCGTGACCTTGCCGCCGAGCGCGACGCCGGCCGGCAGCGGCACGCTCCACTGGCCGGTTCGGCCCGCCAGCGCGTAGCCGAGCAGCCCGCGCGTGAGCGGGTACGCGCGCCCGTCGCCGGTCACGAGTTCGACCGACGCGAGTTGCGCGCGCCGCGTGCCGCCGTTGTGCACGCGCAGCACCCAGCCGCCGTTGCTGCGCAGGAGCGCCCAGTCGAGCTGCGGCGCGCCGTTGGCGGCCGGCTCGACGAATACCGGAATCGAATAGCGCAGCCGGATCGACACGCCGTTGGCCGGTGCCTCGCCGGGCTGCGGCAACTCGTCGATCAGCAGCCGGTAGGTCTGTTCGGTACCGGCTGGCGTACGCGAAGCGCGCACGACGCGGATCAGCTGCTCGGACTGCTTGCCGACTTCGATCAGCGGCGGGCTGGCGAGCAGATCCTGGGTGGGCGTCAACGCATCCTGGCCATTGGCCTGATCCCAGCGGAACACGCGCACCTGCCCGTACACCGGGCGCTCGCCCGGATTGCGCAGTGTGATGCCGGTGGCCGTGTCGTCGGCGCCGAATTCGATCGTGACGGGGGAAATCTGCAGCGACGCGGCGTGCGCGGCGCCGGCCGCGCACAGCAGCGCGGCGAGCGTTCGACGTAATGCGGACATGGGAAGCAGCGCCGGTCAGAAGTAGGCGGTTGCGGTGATGGTCGTCTGATAAGTGTCCGGCTTCGGCGTGGCTTGCGTGGGCACCTGGCCGTAGACGGTGAAGGACTGTGCGGACCCCGTGCCGGTGCCGGCCACGGTGTCCGTGCCTTGCGTGTTGCCCCAGATCGTCGTCCGTCCGGCGTCCTGGTAGAGCTGGAAGCCGACCGTCGTCGTCGTGTTGCCGGTCGCCGTGCCGGCCATCAGCCGGCTCGCGACGGTCGACCCCGTGACCAGGCCCGCGTCGAGACCGACGTTGTACGGCGTCGTGTTGGTGCAGGTGACGCTCAAGGTCGTCTGCTGGTTGATCGCGGCGGACAGCACGCCGTTCGTGCCGAAGGCCAGCGGGTTCGCCGTGATCGCGCAGTTCGGTTGCAGCGTGAGCGTGACGTTGAAGGTGGCGGTCGACGTGCCGTTCGAATAGACGGCGGCGTCTGCGGCGGGTGTCGAAAGGCCGACTGACAGCGCGAGCGACAATGTGGTGGATACGATGGCGACTTTCACGCAGATCCCTCATCGATCGAATTTTCGTTGGATTTATGCCGCGCTTCGCAGGCCACGGTACCGCAAATGCTGATACGAACCTGCAATTCTTTCAATATTAAAATCGGCCCTGTTTCATTTTGTTACATCTGGATTGGGTGTTGGGTAAATAAACTCGTTAAGAATTTCTATTTGTGATTTCAATGTGCGAATTGAATGAAATATTTCCTGCGATGTAGCAAGCGCTTCATGAATCATGCCGGATTCGGCCGCGATTTTTTGCGTGAATCGGCGGGATGAATCACCTGTACGGAATGGTTGATTAATGAATCTGGCGGAATTGAGGGGGTGAAAAATGAATCATTCAAGTGGATTGGATTGGTTTCCGTAATTCGCAAGAGAATTTTATTCTTGTCGAAACGGGATTTACGGATATTCCGGATATCCGGACTGGAAGAATGAATGAAGTGGAATTGACGGTTGAAAACGAACGCGGCCGCATCGAGCGGCCGCGAACGTGTGTTGGTGCGGGGTGGTGATCCGGCATTCGTCGCCGGCGGACGGCGTGTCGCGATTACGAATTCGCGGCGGCCGGTGCGCGGCGCTGTTGCGCGATCTGCAGGAAGACGAGCGCGAGGCCGGCCGCGGCGATCAGCCCGCCGACGAGCGGCACGGCCGCATACCCGAAGCCCGCCGAGATCGCCGCGCCGCCGGCGGCCGCGCCGAGTGCGTTGCCGAGGTTGAACGCGCCGATGTTGACCGCCGACGCAAGGCCCGGCGCCTCGTGGGCCGCCCGCATCACGCGCATCTGCAGCGGCGGCACGACCGCGAACGTCGCGATGCCCCACACGAGCAGCGTGATGGCGGCGCCGGCATGCGTGCTGGCGAGTACCGGGAACGCGACCATCGTTGCGATCAGCAGCAGCAGGAAACCGATCAGCGTGCCGTCGAGCGAGCGGTCGGCCAGACGCCCGCCCGCGATGTTGCCGATCGAGAAGCCGACGCCGATCAGCACCAGCATCGCGGTCACGAAGCCGGGCGTGGCGCCGGTCAGGTGCTCGAGCGTCGGTGCGACATACGTGTAGAGCGTGAACATCGCGCCGGCGCCGAGCACGGTCGTCCCGAGCGCGCCGAGCACGACGGGGCGCGTCAGCACCGAGAGTTCGGCGCGCAGGTCGGGCATCTTGCCGGCTTCGCCCTTCGGCAGCGCGGCGAACAGCCCCGCGATCGCGACCAGGCCGAGGCCCGCGGTCGCCGCGAACGACATGCGCCAGCCGATGATCTGGCCGAGCCAGGTCGCGGCCGGCACGCCGCCGACGTTCGCGATCGTGAGACCCATGAACATCGTCGCGACCGCGCTGGCCTGCTTTTCGCGCGGCACGAGGCTGGCCGCGACCACCGAGCCGAGCCCGAAGAAGGCGCCGTGGTTGAGGCTCGTCACGAGGCGGGCGAGCAGCAGCGTCGTGTAGCCGGGCGCGAGCGCCGACAGCAGGTTGCCGATCGTGAAGATCGACATCAGCGCGATCAGCGCCGAGCGGCGCGACCAGCGCGCGAGCAGCAGCGTCATCAGCGGCGCGCCGACCATTACGCCGATCGCGTAAGCACTGATCAGCATGCCGGCTTGCGGAATCGACACGTGCACGCCTTCGGCGATCACCGGCAGCAGGCCCATCGGCGAGAACTCGGTCGTACCGATGCCGAATGCACCGGCGGCGAGTGCCAGCAGCGGTAGCGCGGCGCCGCCGCCCGGGCGGGAAGGAGAGGAAGTCGTGGGGTTCACGCGATGTGCTCCTGTAATCGAGAAACAACGGCACGAGGCCATTGAGGACAGTGCGAAGTGTGCCTGCTTCACTTTTGCGGAAAAAGCCGTATCAGGACGAAATTATCTTGATTTCATTTCAACAATGCAGCGTGCAGCGAAACCGGGAGGGGGCGCGGGTGAACGAGCGGAGGGCTTTTGTGAAAGCGGGTTGTAAAGATGGGCGGGTGACGCTCGACCGGGAGAGCGCGATCCGTGGGCGGTTCGACGCGGACGGATGCCCGTTTCGCCCTTTTTCGCCCGGTGGCCCGGAAGCCGTCCGCCGCCCGTCCGGCGGCGCGGATCCGGCGGGCCGGCGAGGTGGCGGCCATCGCCCGGCGCGAGCGTCGCATCGCCACCGGAAACCCTTTGCGGACAAGGCGCACAGGTAAAAAAAGCCCCGGCCACAGGGGGACCGTGACCGGGGCAGAAACGCATCCTCTCTTTGGCACGAGGGTGGGATGCGCGCGAAGTATATTTCGACGCATGACAATTCGAACCGGCGTTAAACGGCTGTTTTGGGTGTCAATTTAAAAACACCGGCGCTGCGGCGCCTTCCGTCGGCGTTTTGAAAGATGTTTAGCGCAAGCGATGCAGGTGATTAGTACGTCAGGCCAGTCGAGCCGGCGTTTTGACGGAGGGGTATCCGGTCGTGGATCGACGGGGCGAATTCGGCCGCCCGATCGTAGGCCGGGCGCGTCTTCGGTCGAACTGCGTCCGGTCAGTTCGCTTCGCCGGCCGCATCGCGCACGGCCGCCAGAAACCGCGCGACGACGGGCGACGGCGGCACGGCGGCGCCGTCGAACACGAACTCGATGTCGAAGCGGCTCGCGAGTTCGTCGAGCGCGACGAGCCGGACCGTGTGCGGGCAGGTCGGCGACGCGCTTTCCGGCACGAACGCACAGCCCATTCCGGCCGCGACGAGGCCGATCAGCGTCGGGATGTCGCTGCCGACCTGCGCGATGCGCGGCGTGAAGCCGGCCTGCCGGCACTGCGCCATCAGGAACCGGTGATGCGCGGCGGAGCGCTGCGCGTCGAACCACACGAAGGGCTCGTTCGCGATGTCGGCCAGCGTGCGCGGCGCGGTGAAGTGTCCGCCAGGCGGCGCGGGCATCGCGAGCACGAAGCGGTCGCTCAGCAATCGGACGCCGGACAGGTGCGGCGCCTCGTCGCGACGCCACGCCATGATGCCGCCGTCGAGCTGGCCGCGCACCAGCGCGTTCGCCTGTTCGGCCGACAGCATCGGCGCGATCGACAGCTTGACGTCCGGGCAGGCATCGCGAAACGCCCTGAGGACGTTCGCGACGACAGGCAACGGCAGGCAGTTCGGCAACGCGCCGAGCCGGAGTTCGCCCAGCTGGCCGGCCGCGCTGCGCAGCGCGCGCTCGCGGCTGTCCTGCAATGTCGCGAGCAGGCCGGTCGCGTCCTGCAGGAAGCTCGTGCCGGCCGCCGTGAGCGTGACGCCCGTTGCGCGGCGGACCAGCAGCGGCGTGCCGATCGCGTCCTCGAGTTCGCGGATCTGTCGCGACAGCGCGGGCTGGACGATGCCGGCCGCACGGGCGCCCGCCATCACGCTGCCGGCTTGTGCGACGGCGACGAAGTAGCGCAGGTGACGCAATTCGATCTGGCGCATGCGGTATCCGTTCCGGTTCGTTGATATACCTGCGAAGCATAGCAAGTGCCATGCGATGGTATTGGAAAGCATGGAGAGCCTGCCGTACGATGGCCGTCATCGCCGCTCGCCCTCGCGGGTCGCGTGCGCTTCTTCCGTGCGTTTCTTCCGTTCGCTCCGTTCCCATTGGTTCCGTCCCCATGCCGCTTCATATCCCGACTCCCTATATCCGCTCGCAAATCGCATCCCGCCGGCTCGGCAGGACCATCCGGCTGAAGCTCGATGCGCTGCAGCCGTCAGGCTCGTTCAAGCTGCGCGGCATCGGTGCCGTCTGCGAAGCGCGGCACGCGGCCGGCGCGCGGCGGTTCGTGTCGTCGTCGGGCGGCAACGCGGGCATCGCGGTCGCCTATTGCGGCCGCGAACTCGGCGTGCCGGTACGCGTCGTCGTGCCGGAAAGCGCATCGGCCCGCGCCCGCGAGCTGATCCGTGTCGAGGGCGCGGAGCTGATCGTGCACGGCCCGAGCTGGGCCGAGGCGAACGCGTTCGCGCAGTCGACGCTCGGCGAGCACGATGCGTTCGTGCACCCGTTCGACGACCGCGCGCTGTGGCAGGGCCACGCGACGATGATCGACGAGATGGCGGCTGCCGGCCCGAAGCCCGACGCGGTCGTGCTCGCGGTCGGTGGCGGCGGGCTGCTGTGCGGTGTGCTCGAAGGGCTGGCGCGCAACGGCTGGCACGACGTGCCGGTGGTCGCGGCCGAAACGGAAGGCGCCGACTGCTATGCGCGCTCGCTCGCGCAGGGGCGCCCGGTCGAATTGCCGGCGATCACGAGCATCGCGACGTCGCTTGGCGCGAAGCGGCCGTGCGACGCGGCGGTCGAATGGGCGACGCGGCACGAGATTCATCCGGTCGTCGTGTCCGACGCCGATGCGGTGGCCGCGTCGCTGCGCTTCGTCGACGAACACCGGATCGTCGTCGAACCCGCCTGCGGTGCCGCGCTGGCTGCGCTCGAGCGGCCGGTGCCCGTGCTCGCGTCGGCGACGGATATCGCCGTGATCGTCTGCGGCGGCGTGACGGCGACCGTCGAGCAGTTGCAGACGCTGCGCGCGACGTTGCGGTAGGCGGGGCGGCCGTCGAGCGCGGCGAACGCGTGCATTGGCCGCGTATTCCCGCTGCGAAGCGTCGGCGCAATGCCGGCTACGCAACGGACAGGCAGCCGGCAGCGTGGAAATTCATGCGAGGAACGACGGGGAAGGGTGCGTATCGTCGCGCTGCGCCGGTTACGGCCGGGCGCGGCGATACGGGTGACCGGTCAGTTTGCGGCCGGTGCGCTCGCGCCGGAGGGTGCGGACGAGGCGACAGGATTGGCCGCGGCAGGCGCGGGTGCCGAGCTCGAGGGCGCCGATGCCGGTACGGGGGCCGATGCGGCGGACACGTGCGCAGGCGCGGCCGGTGCCGGTGCCGGCGTCGCAGCGGCGGGTGGGGAAGCGGCGGGCGCCGATGCCGCTGCGGCGGGTGTCGATGCCGGACTGGAAGCGGAAACAGGCGCGGAAGCCTGCACGGGCGTTGAGGCCGGTGCGGATGCCGCCCCGGACGCCGTTGCAGGTGCCATTGCCGGTGCGGGCGTCGACGCGGCGGCCGGAGCCGGTGCCGCACCCGAACCCGCACCCGAACCCGCACCCGAACCCGAACCCGCACCCGCACCCGCACCCGAACCCGAACCCGAACCCGAACCCGAACCCGAACCCGAACCCGAACCCGAACCCGAACCCGAACCCGAACCCGAACCCGAACCCGAACCCG